>JADFLA010000009.1 GCA_022564635.1 Nanobdellota archaeon
CTGTTCAATCACTAGATCAAGAAACTCTCAAAATTATCAAAAGAGCGAATATTAAATTCGATAAATTTTCCGATTTGACTGCAGATTTCAGAAAAAATGGGATACCTACATACTCTGAGGTGATACGAGGATTACCAGGAGAAACATTAGAGTCATTTAAAATGGGATTAGAAATTCTTCTTAATACATCCATAGGTTCAGTAAATATTTACCATGACATGGTTTTGCCTAATGCTCCAATGAACGAACCATCTTACATTAAACAATACAACATTCAAAAAATTCGATCTCCAGTCATATTACAACATACATCAATTCACAGTAGAGGAATTCAAGAATACGAGTATATCGTGATTAGCACGAATACTTTTTCACTTGATGATCTTAAGGAGATGCATCTTTATTCATGGGCATTTTTAACATTACACAAATTTGGAATCTTTGAATATATTTCAACATATTATAACATAAATCATGGAGTATTATTCATGAAATTTTTTGAAATATTTTTTGATTTTTGTAATAATGTTGATTCTATTTTTTCTGATGAGGTAAAAAAAGTAAAAATTTTCAGAGACAGGGGCTATACTGGAAAAGGATGGGATCATCAAGATGAAAAACTTGGTGAAATTATTTGGCCAATGGTAGAAGCAAGTTGGTTAAGGTTAACTTATAATAAACAAAAATTACTTGAAGGAATTACTTCCTTTATTGAATACTTAGAAGAAAAATATGAATTTAACACTTTAAGAGAAATTTTGAATGACATAATTAAATTTCAGATGTTCATAATCACAAACAGAAGTGATGTGAACGATTTCAAAAGAGAATTTTTTGAATATGATTGGAAAAATTATTTTTTGAACAAAGAACCTTTGAAATCATATAAAAAACATTATCAATATAAGAATAAAGTTATAGAAAAAGACCCAGTAAAATGGGGCTATAAAGTAATGTGGTACGGACGACGTCAAGAGAAATATAAATGTCATATTGAAGATCTCCAAGAAGATGAAGTAATCAAGTCTAATTTAGATGGAATCAAATTAGAAGAATATCCAGTTCAACATCTTAATTTTTAACTTCTTATTTATTCCAATAAAGAAATTCTTTGATAGAAGTAAAGTTGAAGTTTGGGTTGATTCAGCATTACAAGAATTAAAAGATCTGGATAAACTATCATTTGAAAACTTGAAAAAAAGAAATAAAATTGTAAAGATTAATATTATAAAGATAATAAATGCAGATCCTACAGAAATAGGTAAGAAAATAATTGAGCACGGAATAAATGAAAAAAACATAATCGACAGGCTTACTCCGGATATAATCAAATCTGGTACATGGAAAAACAAAAGAATCAGAAGCTATGATGTAAAAATTAATGTTCCAAATATTTCTGGAGGTAAAATACATTTTGTTAATCAAGCACTCCAGTATATAAAAAGAATATGGCTTGATATGGGTTTTAAAGAAATGACCGGTACCCTTGTACAAACTTCATTCTGGGATTTGGATGCTTTATTTGTTCCTCAAGATCATCCAGCACGAGACATGCAAGATACTTTTTACATTAAAGATCCAAAATATGGAAAACTACCAAAAGAACTGGTAAAAAAAGTAAAAGCAGCTCATGAAAATGGATTTACAACTGGAAGCAAAGGCTGGCAGTATAAATGGTCGGATTTAGTTGCAAAAGAAAATTTGTTAAGGACCCACAACACAGTACTATCAGTACAAACATTAGCAAAATTAAAAAAACAAGACCTACCGGCAAAATTCTTTTCAGTTGGAAAAGTTTTCCGCAATGAAACACTATCCTGGAAATCATTGTTTGAGTTTATACAGGTTGAGGGAATAGTAGTTGATCCAAACGCGAATTTTATGCATCTTAAAGGTTACCTAAAGGAATTCTTCGCAAAAATGGGATTTCCTGATGTAAGGATAAGACCTGCACATTTCCCATATACAGAGCCTAGCGCAGAGGTTGACGTTTTCCATCCAGTAAAAAACCAATGGGTAGAGTTAGGTGGTTCTGGAATATTTAGACCGGAAGTTGTAAAGCCTTTGCTTGGCCTTGAAGTTCCTGTACTCGCATGGGGCCTTGGAATGGAAAGAACAATTATGGAATATTACAACATAAAGGACGTAAGGGATGTTTACAAGAATGATCTAAAACAATTAAGGGAATCAAAGATATGGATGAAGTAAAATGCCAACTATAACCATTAACAGAAAAGTCTTCGAAGGTTTAGTAGGAAAAAAGCTTCCAACAGAGAAGCTAAAAGACAGAATATCAATGCTTGGTACAGACTTGGAAAGTATGGGTGAGAAAGAGATTATTGTAGAAGTATTTCCTAACAGACCTGATATGTTATCTGTCCAAGGTTTTGCCCGTGCTTTTAGTTCTTTTATTGGACATAAAACTGGTTTAAGACACTATAAAGTTGAACCGTCTCACGAAAAAATGGTAGTAGATAAGTCAGTTGCTGATGTAAGACCATATACAGCATGCGCTATTATAAAGAACATACATTTCGACGATGAAAAAATAAAAGAAGTTATTGATATACAAGAAAAATTACATATTACTTATGGAAGGAATAGAAAAAAAGTTGCAATAGGAATCTACCCTTTTGAGAAAATAAAAACTCCAATAAAATTTCTTGCCCAAAACCCCAAAGACATAATATTTCAACCTTTAGAATTTAATAAGGAAATGAGCGCTTTAGAAATACTTGAGAAACACCCTGCTGGTAAATCTTATGGCCATCTGCTTAGAGGAAAGAAAAAATTCCCTGTCTTTAGAGATGCAAATAATGAAGTATTGTCCGTACCACCAATAATTAATTCCCATAAAACTGGCAAAATTAATGAAAAAACCAAAGATATTTTCATAGAATGCTCTGGGTTTGATTTTAATGTTATGAAAAAATGCTTAAATATGATTGTTTGTGCATTAGCAGAAATGAATAGTAAAATTTATTCCATGGAATTGATTTATGGAAACAAAAAATACACCACACCAGATTTAAGGCCAGAGGAAATGAAAGTAGATATTAACTACATAAATAAATTATTGGGTCTAAATGTAAAAGAAAATGAAATCAAAAAATTATTCGAAAAAATGGGTTATAATTATAAAAACAAAAAAGTCCTCATACCTGCCTATAGAGCAGATGTTATACACCAGGTTGATTTAGCAGAAGATATAGCAATTGCTTATGGTTTTGAGAATTTTAAATCAATAATTCCAAATGTAGCAACAATTGCAGAGGAAAATAAATTTGAAATTTTTAAAAATAAAGTCTCTAACTTACTAGTCGGTTTAGATTTAATGGAAACAAGTACCTATAATCTAACTAATAAAGAATCCCAATGCAAGAAAATGAACGTAGATTTACAGTTAATAGAACTCTCAAACTCCATATCATCCGATTATAACATCTTAAGATCATGGATTATACCATCTTTAATGGAAATCTTAAGAAGCAATAAACATCATGAATACCCTCAAAAAATCTTTACAATAGGGACAATTTTTAAAAAAAATGATAAATTTGAAACTAATATAGAAGAAAACGAAAGGCTTGCAGTAGCTATAGCTTCCGATAATACAGATTATACGGAAATAAGACAAATACTTGACTATTTGTTTAGAAGTTTAGGACTAAAATATGAAATTTTAGAAACAGAACATAATTCTTTTATTACAGGTAGAGTTGGAAGAGTTATTGCAAGTGGAAAAAAGATTGCTTATATTGGAGAAATAAATCCAGCAGTATTAACACAATGGGAATTGGAAGTTCCTGTAACAGCTTTTGAGTTGAATTTGACAGAGTTGTATGAAATAATTAAAAAATAATTATTTTTAGTCTCTTTTTTCTTTGTTGATATTTTCTCTTGTTTTTTCTTTTTTAATTTCCTGTTTCTTTTTCTCTTCCACCAAACCAGCCTTCTCTTCTAACGTCTCTTTATTTCCTTCTGTTTTTTCTTTTACCTTTCCTCCAACTTTCTCTTCTTTCTTCCTCTTGAACAAATCCATTAATTTTTTCTTTTCTTCTTTCTGCTCTCTTAATTGTTCTGGAGTTTTTCTCTTTTTCATAGGCCTCTTAGTTTTTTGTTTTGGATTTGTTTCTCTTACTTTTAAACCCAATTTCTCAAATTCTTTCTTAACGTCTTCATGAGAAGCATTCTTCTTTATTTTGATAACTTCTTTTAATGGCTCTAAATGGAGAATATTACATTTTCTCCTTCTCGTTTGACCATCTACCAAAACAAATTTATCATCAAGAACATCAACAACAATACATTTTAAGTTGGCATCTCTTCCGGCTGTTTTAACACATACTCTTCCAATCTCAATCATTTTTTACTCCAATCTCCACAATAGGGTATGTCACCATACCCCCTAGAGATTATTTTGTCATTAATTTATTTTTACAATAAATTTAATTTTCTATCTTATCATTCACAACTATTTGTTAGTCCATTATTTAATGTTAAACTTTAATATCATTATTGCAATGAAAAATATTATTAATAATTCGAAAATTTTCTTTCTATCTAGTTTAAGGAAAATTTCGTCTCCAACGAAGTTGGTGCCGAAAATTTTTAATTTTCAAGCTTATGTTATTCGTTAACAACCAATTCTTAAGTTGCGTTTTGCCTTATTATTTTTTATAAAGCAAAACATCGAATTATTATTATTTTGTTGTGTTGTATTATTTAATTGTGAATATCATGAAAATCAAAGATTTTCAGGATGCCAAAAATCTCTGATTTTTGTGCAAATCAAAATATTAACCAATTAATTGTGATTGTAGTAATGAACTCTATTGTTTTTATTGCAATCTTACTTTTTCCACAATCAAAGATCTCGTACATTTGCTACATAAATTACCACCATAAGGCCTTGTAGATCTTTTCTTTGTCTTTGGCAACTTATGCATCTTTAAATTTCTTTCCCTAGGAACACCTTTAAGTAAAGAACCACAACTACCACATTTTGCCTTTCCAGGCTTCCTTTCTTTATAGTGCAAAATAGTCCTTCCTCCAGGAACTTTTATCTGTAATCTTCTTAAACTCCGTGATCTCTTATATGGTTCTGGCATTTTTTATGGGAAATGAAAAAGATTTATAAAGCTTCTTATTAGAGAAATATTTAAATATATTTAATGGTACATTCATTTTTATACTATGGGACCAAAATCAAATAATTTTTTTAAAAAAAGAGGTGTAAGCCCATTAATAGCAACTGTTCTGCTAATTTCTTTTGCTGTTGCTTTGGGAGCTGTAGTAATGAACTGGGGCAGGAATCTTGATATCTCGATGTCTGGAGATATATGTTCTGGTGTGAGCATAAAAATAAGGAATATAAATAACGTACAGGTATGCTATGCCGGTACCGGGAAAGAAGGCCATATCAATTTTATTATTGATAATAATGGAAACAGAAATGTTGATGGACTAGGAATATGGATTACTGGGGAAAAAGGGACAAAACTATTAGATTTTAATGATTTTTCTATACAAGTAGGGGAGCTTTTAGACATAAAGGACCAGTCAGTAAAATACGACCTTGATACCTATGGCTCTATAAAAACCATACAGTTCTTTCCAAAAGTCAAAAAAGAGGATTTATTGGAAATATGCACAAGAGATTCTGTAAAAGTGGATAAGTTAGGTATTTGCTAATAAACTTTAATTATTCTTCTTATTAGAATGCTAAAAAGTATTGAAAATATAATATAACTGCCTAACCATCCAACTTTCCACCCAAATAAATTAAGCAATATTTTTTTATTATGCTCAATTTCTATTGAATTTATTGTGCCACCCTTTATTCTTTTCATTGGTTCTTTATATCTGTTTTCTTTTGTAATTAAAATCTCTTTTCCATATTTTTTTCCATCAAATATATACTCGAGAAGATATTCTCCTTCCTCTCCGCTTAAAACCCACTTAACCTCACCACCCTTTACCTCTTTTCTTGCGCCACCATCAATTGTAAGCCCTTTGGGAATGCTTAATTCTACAGTACCATCAACATTTTCTTCAAAAACAATTGTTGTTGTAAAGTCCTGTCCAGGTAATATAGGATCATAAGCAAAATTCGTACTCATCCAGCTAAAGATGATTATTATTGGAACAATTGAATATAAAGTACTTTTCATAGATAGCATCATATATTTCATGTTTGTCTGCATAGATTTTTTCTGAACTTGCATGGCCTTTTCTGGTTCTTTTTTCAATTCCTTAATCTCTCTCTGGAATTCTTTCATTTCACCTTTTAATTGTTTCATCAAGTCTTGGTTTGTTGTGTATTTATAAACCACAGTAATAATTAAAGATATTAAAAATGAAAGAAGAATAACAGCCCAAAGAGTAGGCAAATTAAGCAAAGGTCCAAATATTGGATTTAGTAAATTTTCAAAAACCATTAGGAACCACCCATAAACCTTCTCATCATAGGGTTCATGCCGCATCCATCTTTTAAGAAAAGCTGGACCAAAACATAAAAGATTTTCGCTTCGTTCAAATCAAAACTCATTTTAGCTACCTCCCATAAACCTTCTCATCATAGGGTTCATGTCCATCATATGTTGCCTGGAAATTTCCTCATAAAGTTTGTATACAATCATGACCGCTAGCAATATACCTGTACCGCTGCTTAAAGTTCCGGTTATATCAGCAAAGCCAGCTAAAAAACCGACAGATAGACCCCCCATTACAGTTAAAGGCCATATGTATCTACTAAGCAACCTCTCAAGTACTCTTTCATCTCTTCTAAACCCCGGAATCTGCAATCCAGAGCTCATTATTTGTTTTGCCTGGCTTCTTGCATCCATACCGGCTGTTTGCACCCAAAACATACTAAATATCATGGCACCTATCAT
This sequence comes from Nanobdellota archaeon, assembly GCA_022564635.1. Taxonomy (GTDB): domain Archaea; phylum Nanobdellota; class Nanobdellia; order Woesearchaeales; family GW2011-AR4; genus JACPJP01. The sequence continues at coordinate 6,897 of JADFLA010000009.1, forward strand.
TAAAAATAATACATAAAAAAAGGCCTGTAAATACGGCTCTATCCCAACAAACAGTGTCTGCTGTTGTAGAATTAATCTTACTAAATTTATTGGTTGTACCCAATATATAAACCCGCTACTAGGTTGTCCTAAACTGTTAAATGTTCCTAATATAGGAATACCTCTGTTGTCGAGAAAGCTCCCTAATAACTGGAAGTTTGCAATAAGTGCAGAAACTAATATTACTGGAATAACACTAGTGTAAAAAAACGATAATGGCCAACGAACACCATGACCGCGGACCATACCAAATGATAATGGTATCTCTACTTTCATTGCCTGTGCATAAACCACCATTACAAAAATAATGGCTGTAAAAAGCAATGTTGCTATCATAATGCCAGCAGTTATTGGGTCACCAGCCGCTAGGCTTTGGAATAATGCAGGAACTGCACCAGCTGAATATGTTAATCCCGCTATTCCAGAAGGACCAGGAAGCCAGTTAAAAGCCTGAACAAAAATACTCTTGCTGACTCCTGCAGCTATGAACAATCCTATTCCAGATCCAAAACCCCATTTACTCACAACCTCATCCATAAACAATATCATAATTCCACCCAAAAAAATCTGGAAAATAAGGATTAATTGGAGTTGCGCATAAACAGGAGTCCCAATAAATGCAGTTTCCGGGGATAACCCACCCATTAAAACAAAAATAATTGCCTCAAAGATTATGAAAAATATTGCCATTAACTTCTGCAAGCCTTGAAATGTCTTTTTCCCTTCTGGTTTTGTAAGATCAAGCTTTAAAATTCCAGATCCATTGAGCAACTGTAAAACAATTGACGCTGTAACAATAGGCCCTATTCCCAAACTTATGAGGCTCCCAAATTCAGCACCTAAAATGACAGAAAAAAATTCGAATCTTTCTAATTGATTGACACCCAACCCAAACAAAGGCATTACACCAAGAACAAAGAAAATAATTAAAACAACCAAAGTCCATTTCAACTTCTCTTTAAATGACAGAAATTTCTGAGATGGACCTTCTACTTCTGGTAGATTATTTAAAATTGTATTCCAAATAGACATTTTATGTAATCATCAATAAACAAGACATAATTTTTATTTTGAAATTATTTCACCACCATTACTCTTAATTTTTTCAACAGCTTTTTTTGATGCAAAAAGAACCTTAATCTTATATTTATTTGTCACCTTTCCACTACTTAAAAGCTTATTAAATCCAAGTTTTTCTAAATTAATAGAAAAAAAATCACCCTCTTTCGTTAAAATATCCTGCGGAAGTTTTTCAATGTTATCTTCCAGATAATTTATATTTATTGCATTGATTTTTCTTGTATTTTTACTTACAAATCCATATTTCCCAAAATATTTATATTTCCACAAAGAAGGCTTTTTGCTATCTGACCTCTTACCGCTGCCAGCCATTCCTTTTCCACCCCTGTTGCCGCTACCTCTATGTTTTTTCTTAGCACCCCAACCATGAGTCATACTTCCCCTGTACCTAGATACCTTTTTTCTTTTGTTTACTGTCATCTAAATCATCCTTTTTATTAGATTATTAATTTTATCTCCCCTATAATCCAAAGCCCCGCTATTTTTAAATGAAACCTTTATTCCCTTTCTCCCATAACCCTTCCTGGGGCTGTTCAGCCTGAAAAATTTTTTTATTTTTTTCCCATTAACATCAATAAATTTCTCATACTTCATTCTTCCCTTTCTATCAGAAATCCTGCCTTTATATTCTTCTGACCTTTTCTCTATCAAAGCATTGTATGTATTTTCATCTATTTCTCCCCAAGTAACATAATCCTTTACCTTTTTAATCATACCAAAATAGCTGGCAGTTTTAGGGACAATAACACAATAATTTTTATTATATAACCTTAACTTTTTAAGAGTATCATCAATATCGTGTTTTACTCCAGTGAGTCCTCTTACCCTTACAATTACAATTTTTCCATTGCTATTTTTTAATTCTTTATCCATTTTATTATGAACTTAAAAGACCTTCCACAATACTTAGTTTTTCCTCATCTTTTTTCTGTAATTTTATCTCCATAAGTTTTTTTAAAGCGTCAAAGCAGGCATAAATCAAGTTTATTTTTGTCCTTGTTTGCCCAAATGTTTGTGACCACACATCCTTTATACCCGCGATCTTGAGAACCTTGCTACACTCTTTCTCAATGCACAATCCAGTTCCTCTTGGAGCCGGTATAAGCTTTATCATTACAGAGCCATATTTGCCCTCAACAGCAAATGGCACGCTATGAGGACCCTTACAACTGCATCGCCAGCTTCCACAACCTCTAAATATCTTTATAATATTCTGCTTTGCATTTCTAGTAGCTTTTTCTCTGGCCGGCACAGTCTCTTTGCTCTTCCCATAACCAACCCCTATATAACCATCCTCATTTCCGACTATCGCAAAGGTCCCAAACTTTGGCTTATTACCCTCTTGAGTTTTCTTTTGAGTCTGTCTGAAAACACGCCTTTGACCACCACCAAATTTTCCCTTTGATTGTCCTACAAGTAATAGATCCACATTTAAATTAGGGATCAGCATATCCACAATCTCATGCTCCAGAATTCTAAATCTATTGTCAAGTATATAATCTATATTATCAATTTCTCCTGACTTTACTTTCATGCCTAATGATGTCTTTGGTTTCCAGGATTCTTTGTCAAATTCTTTGCTTCTTCTAGGTCCTCCTTTAATTTTTTCTTTCATTACCTTTTCGTCTGACAATTTTTTATCTTCTGTCTCTTCTTTATCATTTATCATTTTTATTTATCCAACCGTATTCTTGTTTATATTATTCTTCACTTCTTCAAATTTTCTAGATATACCACTAGGGTCATTATTATTTTTTAAATGAAAACTAAACTGTTTTTTAAATGAAGACTCATCTTTCTTCAACGACCCCGCATAATCAATTATGTGCTTTCCCATAAGCCTTTCCTTGCTAGGCAAAATTTCCTTATTATGGGGGACCTTTAATCCTGCGTCCAATGCACCAGCCAGCACAGCATAAATTCTAGTTCCCTTAACTGATTTGTTAAGTCCCATATCAAAAACAACATCATTAAATTTCGTGCTTGCACGTTTTCCAAGCAAAAATCCAACCAAATAGGCAGCTGGTAAGTTTCCGGTTCCATATAACCAACCAAGCTTTCTCAAATTCGACGAATGAGACGATACTTTAACTACATCTCCCTTTTTATCATACTCCACTATAGCTGCTTGTATATTTCTCAATGATTTTCTGACAACAAGTCTTGGTTTATTAGACGCTAATATCTTTAATCTTTTTATGTAATTAGTTGTACCTTCCCTTTTCCTCCTGAATTTTACTGTATAAATTCTACTTTTTCTCATTTCCAAGCCCGTGCTCCTGCATATATAGCTTTATGTGCCTTTTACTTCTGAAAAATCCACCTTTGCTTTTCATGTAAAGTGACCTGTAAGACGATTTGTTAATAATATCTTTATTCCTCAGATTTTGCAGGAATGCCCTTTGTATCCGAATATGGTTGATCCATGACCTTTTTTTACTTAATCTCGCATGTTTACCCCCTTTCATAGACCCAAAACCCCTTCTTCTGCCCTTGCTTTTTTGTAATTTCCTTTTCCTTATTCTGTATCTAGAAATGCCTCTTGTTTTCTTGCTCTTTATAGCCTTATCTTTTATCAAAGATTTTACGTCTGCTTTGGTTATAGCCTCCTTTATCTCGTCCAACCTACTCGAATCCAGCCATATGTCATTCTCTGATGCTTTTAATATCTGTGCAGCAAGTCTTTTTTGTATTTTTAGTTGCATATTAGCCTCTCTTAGTCAATAACTTGTCTTTTTCTTTCTTCTCTGCCTCTTTAGTATCAACTTTCTTTACCTTCTCTGATAATTTTTCTTCTTTCTTCTCAACCTTCTTTGCTTCCTTTACTTTTTCTTTTTCCTTCGTTCTTTTTTCCCTCTTCAAATTTATTTTATTCTCAATATTTTTTATAAATTCATCAGGATTATCAAAATTTAAAATATTGAATCCATACTCTTTGGCTTTTTTTAATATTGTAATCCTCTTTCTATCGCCCAAAGAAGATGAAATAATAAGGCATATTTTTTTAGCATTCAAGCCTTCCAAATCTGCTATTGATCTAACAATGTGCTGTTGCAATCCACTTTTGTGCAAATACCTTACTTTTTTCGGACTCCTATAACCTACTGAAACATATTTAGCCCTGCCTCTAAGCTTTAACCTAATCTTCGAATGCAAGCCTTTTGGCCTCCTCCATTTTTTACTCAGCTTTTTCTTTTTGTGAGCATCCTGCCTAATAAAATGAGGTTTTTTGCTTTTGATTTGTTTTTTCAGTTCTAAAAGTTCTTTTATCGATAACATTTTATTCCCCAGTATTCCATTTAGTAAATTTTTCTTTTAGTTTATTGAATTTCTTTTCCGTCTTTATTCGTAATATATATTCCATCTTGAAAAATCCTACCATCATACCCAGTCCTTCTTGTAAGCAGCTCTATATCGGCACTTATTTGTCCGGCAATTTCTTTGCTTGCACTCTCCACAGAAATTGAATCTCCTTCAACCTTAACCTCTGCTCCCTGTTTCAATTCAAGAGTTCTAGGAACCTTTTCCCCTAGGAAATTTTTCACAATTAGCTGGTTATTATTCACAGACACATTCATTGGAAAATGTCCTGAGCATATCTTTAATGTATATTTATGCCCTTCTAAGCACCCCCTTATCATGTTCTTTATATGTGCATTACAAGATTTTATCAACTTCTTGTTTACTCGATTAGATTTAGATGCTTTTAGAGTTATAGTGCCTTCCTTATATTCAATCCCAATATTCTTATCTAAAAAGTTCCTTTTTACTTCACCTTTAGGGCTTTTTAAGGTCAATATACCTTTATCTAATTGTGTCTGGACATCTTTAGGCAATTTTATTTCTATACTCAATTTTTTGCTTTTTTTATTTGTCATTTTCAATAACAATATGCCAAAAGTTTCCCCCCAATATTCTTTTTCTTAGCCTCATGATGCACAATAATACCTGATGGTGTTGATACAATCAATACCCCCATATCCCTTGCTAGAAGATATCTTTCTTCAAACTTTTCAAATTCATCGTTCTTGACACTATACCTTGGTTTTATCACTCCGCATTTGTTTATATTTCCCAATAGATTTAATTTGATCATATTACCTCTTCCATCCTTAATTTCTTCAAAGTCCCCAACATAATTATTGTTTTTCATGACTTCAAGAACTTTCCTTATGATTTTTGAAGATGGTTTTATTCTACTCTCATTTCTTCCTGATTTCTCATCTATTAAAATCAATGACAAGGCATTCGCTAATGGATCATTTAGTGACATTTTAATTCAATTGTATTTTTTGAAGCCAAGATGTGTTGCAGTTTCCCTAAAACACTGTCTGCACATGTTTAATCCGTAACTGCTTATTCCCCCTCTAACTCTTCCACATCTAGTGCATCTGTTTAAGTTAAATCCACAACTCCTTTTTTTGGGAACATTATGCTTTAGGAATTTTTTAAGCTTTATTGGTTTGGCTTTGAGCTGTTTGAAAACTTTTCTATAATTGCTGTACGTCATTTTTTTCCTCCATATTCAAATTAAATATGTTCTTCATAAAATCTATAGCTTCCTCTTTTTTAATTCTGTTTTTTCTAGGAATATCACGTCTTTTTAAGGTCCTATGCTTTACCCTAAATCCCTTTCTTTTAAGTGTGATACAAACTTGCAAACCCATGATGCCTATATCCGGGTCATATTTTACTCCAGGAATATCAATATACTCGCTTATTCCAAATGATATATTCCCTTCATTATCCAAATTGCTTGTTTTCAAAGTATTGTCTTTTGCCTCCAATAATCTTTTCAACAAATCCAATGCTTTCTCTTTCCTTAAAGTTAACTTACAACCTATTGGTAGCCCTGGTCTTAATCCCCACTCTTGGATTCTTTTTTTTGTAAATGTCTTAACAGGTTTACTTCCAGTTATACTATTTATTAACTTCATTCCCTTTTCTAATTTAGTCTGATCTTTTCCAGCACCAATGTTTAAAGTGACTTTTTCTATACTTATTTGTTTCATTGGATTCATCTTAATTATTAATGGTGATCAATGGCTTGTCTTTGCCTATTGAAAATGCATACTCCTTTAGCGTTTCAATAGTTTCTCCAGCCTCATTTTTGTATAAAATTCTATTACCTATTATATCTTGGACTTTTCCTACCTGCCCAATATGTTTTCCTCCTGTAAGGTATATCAAAACATCTTTATCAAAACTTATTTTTTCTTTTATTTCATTCTTTTTGCCCAACGCCATCAAAATAACATCTCCTATTTTATAGTCATTCTCTTGCACAAGAATATTCTTCCCATCATATAGATTTAATTGTATTTTTCCTTTAATGAGTTTCTTCCCCACAATTTTGCATAACTTAAGCCCTTTTTCTTCCTGACCTATTTTAATAAGATCAATTTTCCCTCTTTTGTCTAAAATAACCCTAAAATGCTCATTTGTATCATTTAACGATAAAACATCAAGCAAACCAACAGGAAATCTGTAATCCTTTCTTCTAATTCCATCAACCTCAACATGCCCTTTTTCCAGTATATACTTAACTTCTCTGTTGCTATTTGCATAACCCAAAATATCTCTTAGAATAATGTTTAGAGGCAAAGCTACGTTTATTTTATGAGGCCCGGGACTAGGCTTAGTAACAAATTTTATTCCTTTTCTTTTAATTTTCCAAGCTTTTGGTGCAAAATATCCTTTTAGATGTTTTGACATTTACTTCCTCCCAATAATCTTATTCCTCATTTTATCATCCATATTAACCTCAGTTATAATCAAATTAGATGGATGTATGGGGTAGCGTGCTTTTGTTCCATCTCTCTTTACAATCTCAATACCACTAATATAAACTGAAGTTTTCTTTAAACTCACTTCATCAACCTTTCCGGATTTATTCTTAAATTGACCCCTTGTTACCTTAATGCTGTCACCTTTCCTCAAATTCAAACTTCTTTTTTTGTATTTTTTACGCAACTCTTTTGAAAGATGCGAACTAACAAATTTCTGTTTTATATGAAGTGGAGCATTGCGTCTATATTTTCTCTGCTTCCTAGGTTGTTTGCTTTTTTTCCACGAGCTCGAATATTTTGTCTTCATTTTTTCATCACGTTGCGAATCAATATATTTTATACTACAATGCTTGCTATTTTTGCAATACCAGGCCACCTCTCACACACTTCTTTGGCAATAGCCCCCTTGAATATAGTTCCTTTTGGATTCCCCTTATCATCTTTCAAAACAACTACAGCATTATCTTCAAAATTTATTCTCATTCCCTCTGCCCTTCTGTATTCCTTCTTTTGCCTTACTATAACTGCATAAAATACCTGTTTCCTCATGTCAGGCCTGCCTCTTCGCACAGACACCATTACAAGGTCAGCAACACCTGCAGCTGGAATTTTCCCTTTTGTAGTTCTACTTCCTATAACTGTAAATATCTTAACCACTTTTGCTCCTGAATTATCACAAGTTTCTACTAAGCTTCCAACAGGAATTGCTTTTGTTATCTTTGCCTTTATAGCTTGCATTTTATACACTCACTTCTTCCTTATCCATTTTAGTATCCTCACTTTTTACTTCTTTTTTTACCTTAGCCTCTTCTTCTGCTTCCATTCTTTCTTTGAAATCCTTTTCTTTCCCCAAAACCTCCACCATAACAAAATTCTTGGTTTTGCTCAACGGCCTGCATTCTATAATCTTAACAATATCTCCTTCATGCGCATCAACACACCCTGGATTATGGGCTTTTACTCTGCTTCTCCTTTTTTCATACCTCTCATATTTACTCAAAAAACGTTTTCGCTCCCATTCCACTATAGCCGTTTTCTGCATCTTAACTGATATTATGGTTCCTACGAAGATCCGGCCTCTACACCGCAATCTACCATGAAAGGGACAATTATTATCATCACATTTTCCCTTAGGCTTTGCTACTTCTATTCCTATATTCTTCACTTCCATTTTCCTTGCTTGATTACTTAACATCAATAGTATCTGGTGAAAAGCCCATTTTTATCAAAATTTCCTTAACCTTGTTTTTGTGGTCACCTTGCAGCTCTATTTTTCCTTCCTTTGCAGTGCCTCCACATGCAAACTGCTCTTTCAGCTTTTTGGCAAGATCCTTAATGTCTATCTCTTTTTGATCTATACCTTCTATTATTGTTGAAAACTTTCTGAACTTCTTCCTTTCAAGGAAGATTTTTATCAATTGACTTTCCTTTGCGATTGTCTCACAAACACAAAGCTCTTTCGCCAGCCCACACTTTGAACATATTTCACTCATGCTTTTTATCAACCTCCAGTTATTTTATTTTTTCAGATTTTTTTTGGTTTTTTCATAATTGATTGTCAATATTCTTGCCAGCATCTTCTTTATTTTCTTAATTTCTCCTGGATTCTTAAGCGCAGTTCCTATAGCCACTTGAGCATTTATCTTGACTAACTCTTTTTTCAGCTCGCTTATTTTTTCATCGATAGTGCCCTTATCAGTACTTCTTATCTCCTTAGCCTTCATTTTCTTTTACCTCTTTAAGAGGTGCCGAAAAGCTTTGTTTTTCAAGCACATTTTCTGCACTTTTTTTCTTAGCCACTTTCTCTTTTACGCTTTTCTTTTTATCATCTTTCTTCTTAACTTTACCTACATCTTTCTCCTTAGAATCTTTCTTTTTGTCCTCCTCTTCAGTTTCCTCGATCTTATCTTCCTTTTCTTTAATAAGCTCAACCTTATCTGGTAACTCTGTCCAAGGAGGCATAATGCTCACCTTAATACCGATTACTCCTGTTTTTAATTTTGCTTGCGCATGTGCTTTGTTAACACCAACTATTGATATATCTCCACACTTCTTAAGATACCCGGAGTAAAATCTCCAAGATTTTGCCCTGCTGCTTGGTATTTTACCGCTTACAATTATCTCAATTCCTAAAGCTCCAGCAGCCATAACATTGTCCATCACCTTGTGTCCTATAGCCTTGAATTTCTGGGATCCGAACCTTTCCAAAGCATCAGTAATTCTTTCCGCAACTATGTTGGCATCCAAATTAATGTCCTCTACCTCACTTATCTCTATCTGTGGATTTTCTAATCCAAATCTTTTTTTCAAAGTCTTTGTCAATTCCTTTATGTTCTGACCTTTTCTTCCAACTATAAGCCCAGGTCTTGATGCATAAAGTACAATTTTTTCTCCTAAAGGAGTTTTAATCATTTTTGTATGACTATGACCAACATTTTTCAGATTATCCTCTATATATTCCTGTATTTGATATTCCTTTATTTTTTGCGCTACAAATTTCCTTTCTATCATTCTTTAGCCTTATTTTCTATTTTCTTATCTACTTTCACTTCCTGAATTTTTTCCTTTTTATTCTCACTTTTTACTTCCTTACGTTCTTTTTTTGAAGATTTTTTTGCTATAGTTTTTTCCAGCACAACAATCTCCACATTAGTCTTTTTAGCTTCTCTACTTCTTTTTCTACCAAAGTGCATGACCTTTGACGATTTATTCGCATTTATATGCGTTATTACCAAATTAGCCGTATTAAGACCTTTAAATTGAGCATTAGCCTCAACGTGATTTATTAGGTTTAAAATTTCAATTGAGGCTTTTTTTGGGTACCTTCCAGCAGCTATATTCTTTTTGTGTCCTATATTCATGTTAAATCTTCTAAATGGAATTGCCAGTTCTCGACTTATAACCTTGTTTAAAACTTCTTTAACATGATTTACATTCTTGTTTCTTATGAAATTGCATATCTCTATACTCTGTTTAAATGAAATATCCAAAGATATTCCTATAGCTCTGGCCATATTCTCCTTATTGTAATCCTTTGCTGAATAGTTGTATCTCATCTGTTTCAAATTTATTTGGAACACGAGGAAATGCTTTGCATTTCCTGTGTACCGAAAATCTTTGATTTTCTAGTACACTGAAAATCCCAACTAAATTCAATAAAATTTGGGATTTTCATTTTATTTAACTGATAACGCAGCACTTGACCTTGTAGCACCTATTCCTGGTGCAGAGTGCTCTACCCTGTTTCTTGTCAAAACAAATTCTCCAAGATAATGCCCTATCATGTCCTCAACAATTATTACTGGAATAAACTCTTTACCGCTATAGACTTTTATTTTTTTACCCACCATCTCTGGCAAGATTATTGCATCTCTGCAATGCGTCTCAATATTATTCTCATTTTTCTTTATTTTTTTGAGTAAAATTTTTTGCTGTTCAGTAAGGCCCCTTTTGATAGCCCTTCTTTGCCTCGATGGTAGAAGTTCAGCTACCTCATTCAAGCTCAAATTTTTTAACTCTTCAAATGTTTTTCCCCTATAAGCGAATTCTTTCTTGACCATTTTTACCTTTTCTTCCCTGTTCTTTTAGGTGCAAGTTTTCCAACCTTCCTTCCTGGAGGAGCATTTCTTGAAGCTTGAGTAGGTCCGCCCTTTACTGATGAGCTTGAACCTCCAAACGGATGATCTACAGAATTCATAGATGTTCCTGAGACTTGCGGCCACAATTTATTCTTAGCCCTCATAGCATAATATCTCTTTCCGGCCTTTAAAAACGGTTTATCCTTTCTTCCGCTCCCTGCAATCACACCAATTGTTGCCCTGCAGTCAGGCAAGAATGTTCTCCTTTTAGCAGACGGCATTTCCACAACAATCCCATCCTCCATCTTAGTAATTATTTTTGCAAAACCTCCTGATGACCTCACAAACTTACCACCATCTCCGGGAAATGATTCTATATTATATATAGCAATTCCCTCAGGTATATTCCTTAATATTGTTACATTCCCATTTTTTATTACAACACCTTTCCCCATCTCTACTTTATCTCCTACCCTTATTCCTTCTGGAGCCTGCATCAAAATCTCGATACCATTTTCATACTCTATTTGCGCAAGAGGCGCGCTATGGCCTTGGGAGTGTATTAAATCAACTATTCTCCCGAATAAAGTACCTCCATGGTTAGCATATTTGCTTGTCCCTTTATACCTGAAACTAGGAGCCCTGTACCTAGGACTTCCTTTTCCCCTGGCCTGCTGTATCAAATTTTTACCCATTTAATTTTTCCTCCGAATTTTTTTTCAAATAGTTGTGTACCGTTTCTATCACGTGTCGGGTGAGCCCGAACCGCATGAAGTGTGACGCTTTCTTATCACCATAATTGTGAGCTAATGGGGAGGTTATTAATGTAGCGAATCTACATTAATCCCAATTGAGTTGCTATGTCTATGGCAGGATTTTCATCTGAAAACCTTACATATGCTCTTTTCTCTCCTTTTCTAACATATGTCCTGACATTTTCAACTTTGACTTTGAACATTTCCTCTACTGCATTTTTCACCATCTTCTTATCCGCATCTATATCCACCACAAAAATCAATTTGTTCTGGCTTTCCATAAGCCTTATTGATTTTTCCGTTGATAACGGATATTTGACAATCTTGTACGGGTCCATTTTATCTGAATAGTTTTTCTTTTTCTAAAACTTCTAAGGAACTTGCAGTCCATAACGTTAATCTTCCCGGAACCCCATTACCAAGTACTTCTACATTAAGATTTTTTACATTAACAACATCTATCCCGGGTATATTATCTGCAGCCTTTACTATGCCACTTTCTTTTGAAACAACAATCAAAGGCCCGTTTTTTGTTTTATATCTTCTTCCCCTTGACTTGCCTTTCCCAGCTCTAATATTCCTTTTACTTACCCTATCTAACTCTTTCTTGAGCTCAAAAGCCTTTAAAACTTCTATTAACTCTTTTGTCTTGCTTAGGTCTTCAAATTTCTTGTCCAGAATAAAAGGGTAATTCTCTGGTATTATGTGTCCCTTCTTTTTTACTAGATCGCTGTTAACTGAAGCTGCTATGCATATTCTTATTGCCTTTTTCCTTTCCTTTTTGTTTATCTTCTTACGTAATATTTTTTCTGATTTTGGAGGATGTGCTCTTCTTCCACCAACAGTATTTGGTGAGAAAGCCCCAACCCAGTACATTCTTGTCCCTCTCCTTGACAATATCTTTCTTGGTGTTCTTGCTATACCAAAACCATACATACCCCTATATTTTCTTCTTCTTTTTGAAATTTTTACAGACGCTCTTTTCCCAGCTTCTGGCATGGCCCCATACGGTTTCCGTTTATTGCTCCGTAGCACAAGAAAAGATCTCCTTACCAAATCTTCCCTTACGTCCTCATCAAACTGCACAGGTAAATCTACTTCCCCTACCTTATTCCTTGAAATATCCAAAATGTCTAGTTTCATTTTTACACAGTTTGATCTAAGTTTATGTATTGTATGGCCGGAGCATCATTAGGCGCAATCTTATTGGGCCTAAGAGCCTCATTAAATCTTACCATTCTTTTTTTAGCTCCAATGACCGAACCTTTAACAAGAATGTATTGGTTTTTGATAACACCATAATTTTCAAATCCGCCTTTACTGCTTATCTCATTTGCATTTCCAATTTTTAGAAGCCATTTATTGAGTTCTGTTCTTACATGATAACCCATTTTTCCAGCTTTGGCTTGTCTCCACATAATATGTCCTTGTGCTTTCCAGCTTCCAAGACTTCCAACCCTCCTTTGACCCTTTTCCGATTTATGATGTTTTAATGAAATCCCAAACCTCTTTACAGGACCTTGTACCCCTTTACCCTTTGATACAGCATGTATATCCACTTGCTGTCCTTCCTTAAACACCTCAGAAATATTTATCTCCTTTCCAAGCTTGCTTTTTGCATAATTCAACTGCTCTTCTTTATTCCCGCCAACAGCAATCTCAAAAACTTCTGGTTTTTTCTTCCCAATACCAGTAAGACTTGGCATTGTATGAACTAATAACCTTACATAATCAAAATCTGCAGGAATATTCTTATTTTCATTATTTTTCTTTTGTTTTGATAATATAATTGATCTTTTTAGTTCTTTATCAACACTTTCAGCAAATTGCTCAGAAATAAGTTTTGAACCGTTTATTGTATTTTTGTAAAATTTTATAGAAGCAGTTTTTAATGGCGGACATTCGATGATCGTAGCCGGACAAAAAATGTCCATGCCCTTTGTTATTGATGTTTTTCTGTTGTCATTAATCACCAGATGAGTCATGCCAACTTTGTAGCCAGCAAAACCAAGAGGCTTTGCTTCCTTTACTTTAGCCCAAGTCCTGACTCTAGTAAAAACTCTTTTTGACCTTTTCCTTGGCCAGTACTGCAAACTTCCACTTCTCGGTTTCCTTATTGTTGGCATCTTTTTCTAATTTTGTAGCTCTAATCACCCTATGGCATAGATAAATATGAATAAGACAAATTGTCTATGCAAAAAAACCTTTAATTGATATCCTTTTGTAGAAAACAGTCTTACAAACTGTACTGAAAAGGACATCTTTTCAGGCTGATTTTAAGAATTGGGGTTGAGTTTTATTTATAAAGGTTTTGAAACATTTATGCTTTTTCCCTATATTTGTTTCAATTTTCCTTCTTAACAACTTTTCTTGAAAAAAACGATTTCCTAATAGAATAACTCACAGGATTTTTTATTTTACTGCATAGATTATCTGGTTTGCAAACACCTATATCAACATAATACATCATGTTATTGCAATTTGCTGGCAATATTTTTTTCTTTTGAGTTTTATGATATCTTAATTGTCCTAGTAAATAGTTTTCTCTTAACGGTTCGTTATTTTTTTTATTCCATTCTTTTAAGTAGCTTTCAATTTCATCATAATTCCATCCTAAACTGGTTAAGAAATTGATTAAAATAAATAATGCTCTTTTTCTTCCATCTACCAAGCCATTATTTATTAATTTTATACATGGTGGAAAGAATTGTTCTGGCATAGCATCTTTAATTTCATAATCTCTCTTAGCTTCAACACTTATCTCTTCTTCTCTATCAGAAGTAAAATCAAATGCCTGCATAATTAACTTTTTTGCTTCCCCTTTGACAACATTATTTCTATCCAAAAACATAAATTTAGAAATTTTAATATTTTTAGGATCAGCATCTTCTTTTTTGAAATTTAAAATCTCTTCAGGATTTAATGGCAAAGAAACCAAGCTGGATTTTTCATGCAATGAGTAAGGCATCCTGTATAAATGCCTTGAGGAAATCAGAATTGTATCAATATTCAAAAAAGGCTCTGCATTTAATTTTGCGATATTGTCTCCAAGCTCATTTTTTTCATGATAGGTTATCTTATTAGGATTTTCCTTTGTCTTTTCCACAATCTTGGAAAAATCATTGTTCTCATATTGCATTATTTTTTCTCCCAATGGTTTTTTAATCAATTCTTTTATGTAAAATGCTACTTTTCTTGCAGCATCAGGAAAAACCATACTAGTTTTTTCATTCCTTATTGTTTCTGGAAAAGCCTCAAATGGAATTCCTATATGAAATCCCTTATTCCCTGAGAATTTACACGAAACAGATTTTACATCGTTGAATTTTAATGCCTTTATTACCAAATCAGCTGCAATTTTTGAATATTCATAAAAACTGCAGTCAATATCAAGAACTAAATCCCAACCAATCCTCAAAGAATTCAATTCATGCTTTTTGATATTTGGACTTAATTGCAAAGGATTGCTCCATAACTCCTCTGACGAATGGAAAGAAGTAGCTTTTTGCTTTGCCAGCTCCAAAATATCATTAGGATTATTAAGAACATCAGGTCTTGCACCAAATTTATCACGATATTGAACAGCAATTTCCTTATTCTCTGCAGCCTTAATTATTTCTTCCTGTATATCCCTTCTTTTATAATGGCTTAAAGTAACATTTAATGGCAACATACTGGTTAAAGGTAGTCTTTTTCAGTATTTAATAATTACTCATTAAATCAAAAATTTTAAATAAAATTATCAATAATCATAAAATCAATGAATATCGTAGAAAAAGAATTCTCTGAACATATTGATAAGATAAAACAATCTAATACATTGATCATTGTAGAAGGCAAAAAAGACAGAGCCGCATTAGAAAATTTTGGCATAAAAAATATTTTAGAATTAAACAAAAAACCCATATTCGAAATAATTGAAAATATTTCTAATAATAATAAAAATTGCATAATCCTAACAGATTTAGATAAGCAAGGCAAAAAGCTTTATGGTAAATTAAACTCTGGTCTGCAGCAATTTGGAGTTAAAATTGACAATAATTTCAGGGATTTTTTATTTAAAAACACAAAGTTGAGACAAATTGAAGGTTTAATAACATATATAGAAAATAATTATAATAAAACAATTAATATCCTCGAAAAGCGAAGCTTTTCGGGACGCCGAAAAAGCAAGATTTTTTCGAGCGAAAACAAAAGTTTAATTAATGACTAAATATTTCTAAAAGTATAATGGTATTACTAAAATCACTAGAAAAACTAAAGACAGGAGACAAAGCACCAGACTTTAATCTAAAAGGTATAGATGGAAAAACATACAGCTTAGCAGATTTTAAAGATGCAAAAGCATTATTAATTATTTTTATGTGCAATCATTGCCCTTATGTTAAAGCCAAGCAGGAAACAATAAAAGATTTACAAGAAAAATACAAAGATAAAGGTCTAATTTTGGTTGGAATTAACTCAAATGAATCCGAAAACTATCCAGAAGACAGTTTCGATGGTATGATACAGACAGCAAAAGAAAAAAATTATAATTTTGTTTATTTACATGATGAAACCCAGGAAATTGCAAAAGCTTATGGCGCAAGTTGCACGCCAGATCCTTTCTTATTTGATGCTGAACAAAAACTAGTTTATCATGGAAGGCTTAATAATCAAATGGAACCAGATCAAGAACCAACAGAATTTGATATGGATGAAGCAATACAAGCAGTTCTAGAAGGAAAAAAACCAAAACACGAATTTCTTTATTCTATTGGATGTTCTATTAAATGGCGAAATTAAACTTCGTTTAATTTCTTCCTCCCCATTTGTTCTATACAACATTACTTTTCCCACCCCAACAAATACTATTGGCTTTACACAACCAATTATATATTAAAACATTAAATTTTTAAATGGAATTATATTATATCTCATAAGGTGGTTTTATAATGATTAACCAATTAAAAACAGTGATTTTACTTGGAGCCTTAACAGGATTATTGCTTTTTGTAGGCCAATTAGTAGGTGGTGCTAGCGGTTTAACAATAGCCTTCATATTTGCAATAGTAATGAATATTGGCTCTTATTGGTTCTCTGATAAAATAGTTCTGAAGATGTATAGGGCCAAGCAAATTAAAGAATTAGATAATCCTAGATTATACAAAATTGTAAGAGAAGTTGTACAAAAAGCAAACGTCCCAATGCCTAAGGTATATATTATCCCTAACGAATCTTTAAATGCCTTCGCGACTGGCAGAAATCCACAGCATGCGGCTGTAGCAGCAACAGAAGGAGTTCTTAGTTCCCTTAATGACGATGAACTTAAAGGAGTCATGGCTCATGAAATAGCTCATGTTAGGAATAGGGACATTCTAATCTCAAGCATTGCAGCTACAATTGCCGGTGTAATATCTTATGTTGCTTTTATGGCACAATGGGCAGCTATTTTCGGTGGATTCGGTGGAAGAGATAGTAGAGGAGGAGGAAATATAATAAGTTTAATTGTGCTAGCAGTAATAACCCCACTAATAGCAACGATAATACAATTAGCAATCTCTAGAAGCCGTGAATATCTTGCAGATGCAACTGGAGCAAAAATTATCCAAAATTCTTCAGGATTAGCAAGTGCATTAGAAAAATTAGAAGAAGGAGCAAAATCTCATCCAATGCGAAATGCAAACCGAGCAACAGCGCATATGTTTATTGTATCTCCATTAAGAGGAGGAAGTTTTCTTAAATTACTTTCCACACATCCACCGATGAAAATAAGAATTCAAAAATTAAATAATATGAAGTTTTAATCCAACGTCTGATACTCCCTATCAACAATATCTCGTATCCTCTCAGCTTTCTTCTTACCTATTTTTTCAACTTCTTCTAATTCTTTTTCTTGGGCATTTATAACATTCTTTACACTCTTAAAATGTCTAAGCAACGGTTTTGACAAACCAGAACCAACTCCAGGCAACGAACTTACAATGTATTCCTGCTGGTCCTTGATGCTTAAATTTTTTTTCTCTGGATGGACATTGAACGAAACTCCAATATCTTCTTGCTCCCTTTTTGCTATTATATTAAGCATCATTGCCGTGTCTTTAGGGTTTTTTGTATACAATATCGGAACTCCAAAATCTACAGTAATAGCAGATAGTGTTCCCCTTATTGCATTCGCATGCACATTCCTTACAGAATAAATGTCTTCTACTCCAGATATTATTAGCAACGGCCTCTCGAAATTACTTTTAAGGCTTTTTACTTGTTGTAACAATCTCCCGTCAATGATGCTTTGAACAAAATCCTCCACGGTTTTGTATTCAACACCCACTCTGGAACTCAATATATAGTCCGCAATCGACAATTGATCAAGTTTGAGATCAACTTCCATCTCAATCAATTCTTTTATTATACCGGAACTCTTTTCTCTATGGTCAGCAAAAATTTTTATTTTATCCTCTTTGACAATAGGTGTAATTTTTTCCTCTCGTTTATTCAAGAGCAGGCTTAATTTACCTTTCAAATTTTCAAGATTCCTATACATCCTTTTTTCTTTATGATGCGCAGACCATCTATAGCCCTCATCCAGAGTATTTTTCGTCATCAAAATAGTAACCTTTCCCTCTCCATGCCTTCCAGTCCTCCCACGCCTTTGTATCTGTCTTATAGCAGATGGAATAGGTTCATAGAAAATGACCGTATTAACTTGAGGTATGTCCAAACCTTGTTCTGCAATAGAAGTTGCAACCAACACATTAAATTTACCTTCTCTAAATTCGTCTAAAATCTCTTTCTGCTCTTTCTGGCTTAAACCCGTCTCTCCCTTTTTTAGTTGACCCACAAATAATTTTGCATTTAAACCTTCAATATTATTTAATTTCTCAACAACATCAACAGCATTATCCCTATATTGGTTGAAAACGATAACCTTGCTATTCTTATTTTCCTTAATTTCTTTATCTAATATTTTTTGCAGCTCTATCAACTTCGGATGCTCTACCTTTTCTTCATATAATTTAGAGATCTTTACAAGTGCAGATCTAAAATTTAAATCCTTAACAATATTTTTAACAGCCTTTACTTTTGTTGTGGCAGCAGAATTATTTAGCCTTTCCAAATATTTATACGCAGATATTATTCCCTGAGTCTCTAACATTTCCAAACCATGACTTACTTTCATTATTTCCGCTAAAACTGATATAGCAGTCCATGCAACAAAATCTTTTCCTCCAGATGCAGCTCTTCCTCTTAATTGTCCCTGCAAAGCAAGTAGCTCAGTTTTACTTACATATCTTAAATCAGTTCTTCTTAAGACCCCCCATTTTTTTAATTTCTCAAGTCTATCTTTCAGAAAACTCTGCAAATATTTTTTAACCTCTAAAAACCTACTAGGAAGCTGAACTTCAATCCAATTAACTTCAACATCATGCACATAAGGCTTAACATCAGGATCATTATCTGTTCTTATTTCAATTTCCTCAATATATAGATTCTTACAAACCTCCTGGATTTTCTCTAAATCGGAGCCAGGACTTGCAGTCAAGCCAATAATTCTTGGAAATCTCGATTTTTTATGATACTGCTTAGCTACCCATGTATAAGAATAATTTTTAACAGCATTATGCGCCTCATCCGCTATTAATAAAGAGACACTTTCCAAATCAATCCTATTATTTATTATATCATTTTCTATACATTGAGGTGTACTTACAATTACAATAGAATTTTTCCAGAATTCTTCCCTCTTCTTTGGAGCAACAGAACCCGTAAATAAAACAATCTTATTCTCATCTAAATCAATGCATTCTTTGACCTCATTAAATATCTGTTCTGCCAAAGGCTTTGTCACAGTTAAAAAAAGTATTTTTGAATTAGGAAAAGAATTAAGTCGTTGAGCAGCAGCTAATATTGCTGTTTTTGTTTTACCTAAACCCGTAGGCAGAATAATCAAACAATTGCCTTTAGCACAAGAAGCCATAATTGTTTCTTGGTAAAGCCTCGGAGTAAAATTCCTTATATTCACCATACTACTAAAGAATACGTTTTTGTTTATATAGATTATGAAGTTTCAAAACTGTACATCTCTAATATACCCTTTATTATGGAGATGATAGCTAAGTAATATACCCAAAACAAATAATATAATAACAACTTTTCTACTGCCATAGATTGTCCCAATTAAAAACCCTATCATGAATCCTATTATTATAATATAATATGGGATTGTAAGTTTCTTTTTCCTTTCATATAATAATCTTCCACCGATCATACCACTCAAAAAAACAACAATATAGCTTATTACAGCACTAAAACTTGTAGCCCACAAAGCAACTATAAAGCCTATAATCATAACTACAAAAAAGAAAAACTCTGCCCAGCTTCTGAAAAAAAACTCTGCCACTTTGAATATAGTTTTTATTTTTTTATTGGTAATATATATAATTGTTACTCAGTCCTACACCACCGTAATTATGTGTTGGGGGTGGGTTCGAACCGCACGAAGTGCGACGCGTGCTCTGTTGAATTGAACTAGTGAGAGGCAAGAAATATTAGCGTTAGCTAATATTTCCAAGCTTTATGCTCAAAAAATATGTAATATAAAAGCCATAGTACTATTCCGATGAAAAGTGCTGATATGACTGCAACACCTGCACCTATACTAGAGTTTAATAATATTGCTGCTGCAATAATAAATGCTGTTGAAAACGCATATAACATCCTGCTGCCGTAAAAGGTCCTGCTGCCATCCAACGGAGGTATAGGAAGTATACTATATACAGCATAAACAATATTGAAAGTAATAACTTTTTGTATTAAGGAGTTAATAACAAAACCGCTTAAGGCTTTGAAAATTGCAGCTAGAAATATTGTGCTAATAGTTCCTGTTACTGCTATTAAACCAACAGCCCAGTAATTTATTCCATACCTGAACCATCCAAGCCTATGCCCTGCTAAATGATGCACCATAAAACCACCAGGAAGTATAAGCCAAAACAATCCATTAGTCAAAAAGACTATAATCAAGCCAAATAACAATCCAAAACTCCACATTTTCCATTCAAGCCTGTAGCCAGTGCCTAAAGACCATATTCTTTGGACAGAAATATGAACCAACATAGAGAGAGCAACTATTAAGACAGCATTAAAGTAATTAAACAAACCTGTACTAAAATTAAATCCTCTAACACCCCATTCTCTAAAAGAAATTATAAAAGCTATAACCAAGATTGTGATAATAAGGCTTCTTATTTCTAATGGGGTAAACTTAAAATACCTCTTTATCTTATCCGTTAAATCAGTTAAATCTCCCATTAACTTTACTTTTTGTAAATATTATATTTAAATGTGTTGGTAATATGACCAATCTTTATCCAATACTAAAAGAATAACTAATGCTAGGCTTTTTTATCAGTTTTATAATATCCTCTTCATGCCCTGCTCCAATTATAGCAAGTATTTTCTTTTCCGGATAATTTTCCATTATTTTTCTTAAATTCTCGGCCATAACATGATTTCTTTCCACTATCAGCACATTATAAATATTAGGATACCTTTTTTTAACTTGTCCAACTAATTTTTTTATAATTTTTTTATCTGGAACTTTTGTAAGATCAAACTCTATGACCTTTTTCCTTAAAAATAATGCTTTTATTATATCAGCAAAAAAATTCCATTTCTCTTTCCATGTTAGGCTTTTAGAAAATCTTTTTAATGTAATTTCTATGTCTTGGTCAATTAAAGCTATTCTGATTTTATTTTTTTTAGCCAATCTGACAGCTTTCTTCATCTCAGAACCAGGCATTACACCAACCATCTTTCCAAGCTTTTTCTCAGCCCAAGCACCTATCAAAGAAAAAATAAAGCCTTTAATACCTACCCTCTTTATATCATAAATCCTCATCTTACCTGGTTTATTGAATAAACTATAAAGCCTTCTCCTGTCGAGCTCCAAAGCAATTATATCTGGTTTTCCCTTTTCTATTGCTTCTTCTACCTCATCTAGGCTTTGTTTTGCTATATGAGAAGTTCCTATTATTGTAAGGTTATTATATTTCATAGTATCCCAAGATAGGATATAGTTTTAAAAAACTTACTGAAATATAGCAAATGCAGTAAAATTTCTAAATAGATAAGCATTTGCTATATCAGGAAGAACTAAAAAATTAATTTTTATTCAAATTTAGTTCTTCCGCTAAAAAATCGAAGATTTTAAATACTTGCTACTTTTAAATAAATAATAATGGGTGATGTAAATGCTTAAGATGAAAAAAATATCTGAAGCTTATGATATGAAAGTATTTACTGATACAGGAGAATATTTTGGTGATATTGAGGAATCCATTATAACACAAAACAAGATATTTGGATGGCGTGTAAGAGCAACAAAAAACTCTTTTCTTAATAAAGTCCTAGGTTCAGCAAAGGGGGTTATAGTCCCGCATCAGCTTGTCAAATCCATAGGAGACATAATGATAATAAGCAGAGCTGCAATACCTTCCTATTCTGAGGAAGAGGAACATAAAGAAGAATAATTTTTTCTTTTTATTGTAAAAATATTTTTATATGCACAAAAATGCTTTGCATTTTTGGCATCCTATAAATCCGATTGACCTTTTAGGCTTATCAAAACTCTAGACTATCGCCCAGAGTTACCGGATTTATATGATATCCACAGCAAAATACCTAAACCTTACTAATAAATAAGCTATATACATAAATATCATAATTATTGAAAATTTTCTAGTTAACATTCTGCTTCTCCACAAAACTCCCATAATAATAACCGCAGTTATAATATTAACAGGTAAGTCATATACAATTATTGACCTTGGAACTTGATACGTAGAAATCATGGCTCCTAATCCAAGAGCAAGCATGGGATTTGTTATATTGCTACCTATAAGAGTTCCTAATGAGATTGAGGAAGCCCCTCTTAAAATTGCTGTAATTGATGTAGTAAGTTCTGGTAATGATGTTGCAATACCTATAATCAAAATACCAATCATTGACCCACTTACATTGAAATGTACAACAAAAAACTCAGAGACTTTTAACATATATTCTGCACTGATAACAATAACCGCAAGTCCAATTATTATATGGATAATATCTCTAAAAATTTCTTTTTTATCTCCACCCTTAAATGCAAATCTATGATGATCTTTAAAACTTTTACCTTCCCTTATCCATAAAAACCAGAGGTAAAGGATATATCCAAAAAACAACACTATTCCTTCTGCCCTGCTTATATCTCCATCCAGTCCAAATAATAAGACTAAAACTGCTGCTAAAATCATGATAAGAAAATCTTCTTTTAGAAATTTCCTGCTTATATGTATGGCTCTTCCATGAAGTATGGCTAAAATTCCAACAATACCAATAATCAGGGTCTGCTGCACTATGTCTGATCCAATATTAGTCCCCAAAACAGTACTAGAAGCAACAAAAGGATCTATATTCCCCCTTATTATATCCAAGCTAGCAACAACGCTGGTTGTTATTTCCGGCAGGCTAGTTCCTATAGAAATTACTGTAAGACCTATAAAAATTTGAGAAATCCCAAATCTTTTGCCTAGCTTTATCGATTTCGCAATTACTTTATCTGCAACAAAAACGAGAAAAACTATAGCTATCACTCCAATAATTATATTATCAGCAGGATTTTGGCTTATAATAACCATAAATCCATATTTAAATATGAATTATTAAAGCTTTTCGCATTCATTTCTTGATTCCACTTTTAATTTATTCATTTAAAAAATATTAATTAGAAAAATTTAAATTAGAAATAATGTACCTTAATTAATGTACGGCAGTGATCTAATGGCTATGATTCGAGCTTCCCAAGCTCGCCATCCGGGTTCAAAAATAAATAAAAGAAATTTATGGCTTGAAAGTCCCGGCTGCCGTATAATTATCTCAGGTCTAATTCTATGTTAACAGTTCAAAGAAAATAAGTAATTTTTTATATACAAAAATTATTTTATATTAGTAATGGTATTATTTACTGAAGATGTTAATGACAGGTTGAAAAGTCATATAGACGAATTAGAGCATTTTGAATTAATGCATGTTGGACTTCTTCCTAAGGGATGGATTCGAGTAAAACCTATAATTGTAGCATTAAAAAAAATTGATGAACGGGCGATTGAAGATTTAATTAGATTGCATAAACAAAATAGTAATCATAGTTTATATTCTAAAGTAATGCCACTATTACTATCTCTTCATAGGGATTTACAAGATATGTTAACAGACATTCCAACTCTTGATGAGGAGAAAAAAGAAACTAAAATACTGAGCAGCTTAATTGATGAAATAAAAAGTATAATCACTAGCGACGAATGGAAAGATAAAGCTCTCATTAGTAAAATTAACTCTTCAGATCTTATTTATCGAAGAAATGAGGATACTAATCTGGCCATGATGAGATATTTAGTGCTAGCAGATCAGTTCAAAATTGCATTAAGTAAGAGACTAGGAATCGATAATGCTTGGCACTATATACTTCCATTAGCGAGAGACCAGTTTATTCGTTTATATAGGGAAGTATACGTTGACGTAGGTAAGCTTCCACAAGAAAGGATTAAGGAGCTTGTATACCATCCGGAAAATATAGGTAAAGCACAAGACAAAAATAGAATTTGGAGGTTTCAGACTGCAAAATGGACAGTGAAAAATATACATATAAAAGATATGGGTGTATGGCCTGCCATGGGAGAAACTGATATCTTTACCACTAGCGGGAATCTTCCTGACACCGCAATAAAAATTTTTACTATATTAAATGGAAAAGCAAAAGAACAATCCTTATCTTCCAGATTTCGCTATCCGAATCGTATAATCAAAGGAATAATTAATAAGATGCCACTTTTAAAAGTAAACGAATGGCCACCAAAAGTAAAACCCCATATTCCGGATGAAGTAATTAATAGTATATACTCTATACGTCATTACGCCGATATTATTTATCGTTTATTTCCAATAATTATTATGCAAAGAGGAAAATTGACAAGGCGAGTTATAAAAAATAATGAAACAAAGAAACAGTTTGGATTTAGCTACAAAGTTACAAAATATGACATCGACGATGGTAGCCACAGAGCACTAGCATTTGCCTTACTTGGAATAAAGAGATTAAAATGTTTTGTGGGAAGTAGTTTATATAGTTCTAACGTATCCTAAATTTTTCGATTATAATTTTAACTTTAACGTTACTTCACAATATCCAGAAAAACAAGAAGGAGGTCAAAAGCAGGTATAATTATATAGAATTAGACCCGATGCCGTGACATTCGGCTGCCGTATTTAAGCATTCTTAATAGCAGAACCAATCATAATCCCAGCCACAATAATTGCAGAAGACAAGACAACCCAATTGGCATCTGGGCTATAGCCCATCAAACCAGAACTAAACTTTACAATCACTAAAGTTGCTATGAAATAGATAACTCCCATAGCAATAAGAAGTAATGAGGCTATTACCGTTACAATTAAATTCTCAAAAAGTTTCCCCCTACCCATAACCCCAACATTTTTTTTATGATTTAAATATATTTGCTTTTTAGGCTATAGTAATCCACGAAAACTATATAAACTATATTCTGCTATCATATATGTTATGAAATGGGAGTTTTTTCATGAAATAGGAAGGAAAGTAATACACCTAACAATTTTGATAGTCCTTATACTATTTTTTGCAATAAAGAACCAAGTAGGACAGCAAGCAGCATTTCTTTTCCTGGTATTTTTGCTTATAATATTCCTAATTTTAGAATATCTTAGATTAGACCTTAATCTGAAGCTTCCTTTTTTTCATCGTTTCATAAGACCAAAGGAACAATATAAGATTTTTGGGATCATATTTTTCCTTTCAGCTACAATAATAGCCCTAGCAGTTTTTGATACTGCTATTGCGCTTGCAGCATTATTGATGACAACTTTTGGTGATATGTTTGCTTCTATAGCAGGAAAAAAGTATGGAACAACAATGCTCTTTAGGAATAAAACAGTTATTGGCTTTGTAACAGAATTAATAACAAATTTAATAATAGCAATAATAATAAGTTTATTTTTCTCAATCAACATTTACATTCCCATTATAATGGCTTTTGCAGCAACCGTAACAGAGACTATGGTAGACGAATTGGATGATAATCTGGCAGTTCCACTAGTAAGTGGCTTTATTGGCCAAATACTTATCTTAGCAATTTAATCTTGTTATTTAATTCTTCTAAGCCTAAGGGATTTACCATCTCTGCCATGGATTTAAGTCCAGACTCCAAAGAAGTCCTGTCACATATCTTGTCATGAATATAGGGACATATTACCCAAACTTTATCAGAATCAGAAAAAGGATTTACGAAATAAATGTTCAAAAATCTAAACTCAACTAATTGTTTCCAATTACTCACAATAAACCTTATGTTTGTGGAATTGTTTAAGGTAAAAATACCATAATAACTATCATTTTTTATCCTATTAATAATATCACCTTCAAGAGTTAAACTAACAATAAAATATTTTGTCTTATCTTTATAATTGATAATAAAATCAAATCCTTCTTTATACTTTTCAATATTAACTATCTCCCCCTTTACACTATCCTTATTTTCCAAAAACCTTATACTCCAATCAACTATGAAAGAATTAACATTATTCATACAAACAAAACTAGAAATAATTATTTATAAAATTTGTGCTTATTCATTCTCTACCCTTGGAGCAAGAATAAAACTAAGCATTACCTTATCTACAGCCTTATATTCAAGCTTTAATGGATAATCATTGTTGAAACAAATAGAAACCTCATCTGCTATCTTGCTGCCAGTTACCATCTTCTTAAGATACTCAATGCTGTACTTTGCCTTTACTTTCTCACCCCCATCAACATTTATTTTTGTTTTGCCTCCTTCCTTAACCTCAATTTTTGCCTGGCTTAAGTCCCCTTCAGCGTTTATAGTGAATTTTTTTGGTTCTGCCATAAAAGTTACAGACTCTGCAACCACATCAACATCCTCCACAGCCTCATTCAGAATCTCAGAAGCAAGCTTTATAGCAACAGGAAATTTTAAATCGGGTATTTTTTGTTCTTTCTCATCAAGTTCTATTATTGGTAAATTAAATGTTCTCAAATTAGTTCCCTTTAATTCTACCCTTAATTTATTTTCAGGATCAAGTTCTAAAGTAAGCATGTCATCTGGTTTTGCTCTTCTCAATATCTGCTTTAGATTGCTTAGATTAATAGCAAACTCAACATCCTTCTTTACATCATATTCTGTAAAAGAACTGCTCAATAACTTAAAAATAACCATTGCAACATTTGCTGGATCCATAGCAACTAACTCAATAGCCTCTTTATTAACCTTAAATCTTGCTTCATTCACTAGTTCAGAAATTATTGATATGCTTTCCTTTAGGTATTTAGGTTCTGCAAGAGTTAGCTTCATAGTATGTACCCCCAAAAGTAGCAAATGATTATTTATTTATATATTTTTGTGTTTTAAATTACCACTTTATGCCCGTCTTTTACCAGAAATATGTTCTTATCCCTCTTGTACCCCATTTCAACAGCCAAGTCAGCAAGAGCATCTTTCATTTCCTTGTTTCCGTGAGCAGGAATTATATTTTTAGGTTTGACCAAATTAATGAAGTCTCTTAAATCTTCCCTAGCTGCGTGTCCTGACTGGTGGATATCTTTAAAAATCCTTACACCGAACCGCTTTAATTCATTTTCTAGTGCTTCCCTATTCGCTATATTTGTAGGTGTTGGTATGGTCTTGCAAGAAAATATTACATTATCATCATGATATAGTTTAAATTTTAGCTCTCCTTTTGCAATCCTGTACAAAACAGATTTAGGCTCTCCTTGATGTCCTGTAACAACCAAAAGATATTTTTTCCTTTCCTTATCAACTTTTTTTAATTTTCTTTCTATCTGCCTTCCATATTTTACAATCTCTATATCCTTGGAAAAATTTACTAATCCAACATTTTCAGCGGCCTTTACATACTTAGATAATGACCTCCCCATAAAAACAATTTTCCTATTCAGCTTTTTACCAAACTCTATGATAGACTTAAGTCTTGCTATATGAGAAGCAAAAGTAGTCACTACAATTAGATTATTTTTATTATC
>JADFLA010000010.1 GCA_022564635.1 Nanobdellota archaeon
GAAGATAAGATGCAGAAAACCACATCATAGAAATATTGTAACTTGTTTACTTGGATTAAAACACAACATTAAGACGTTACTTAGAGTTAAAGCTTTAATCTTATTTTGTTATTTTCGCACCAACCTCTACATTTCCATAACCTTTTTAAATCAATATACGTAACTCTAGGCTTCTGTGGGTGGTTAATCAATATGAAAAATAACTCTAAACTAGACAAAGAAGCAATAAAAAAACAGCATGCTAAAGGTAAATTAACAGCTAGAGAAAGAATAGATTTACTTCTGGATAAAGGTTCATTTATTGAAATAAATGAGAATGTTGAGCTTAGAAGCACTAATTATAATTTACAAGAAAAAAAGAAAGAAGGTGATGGTATAATAACAGGTTATGGTAAGATAAACAGCAGACCAGTATGTATTTATGCCCAAGATTTTACATTCATGGGAGGTTCAATGGGAGAGATGCATAATATGAAAATAGCACTCATCCAAGAACATGCCTTAAAAATCGGTTGCCCGATTATTGGTTTGTTTGATTCTGGTGGAGCAAGAATCCAAGAAGGCATACACAGCTTAGATACTGGTGGTTTAATATTCAGGAACAACACCTTAGCTTCTGGAGTAGTTCCACAAATATCAGTTATCTTAGGACCTTGTGCTGGTATTGCTGTTTACTCACCAGCTCTAACAGATTTTATCTTCATGACAAAAAAGATAAGCTATATGTTCATAACAGGGCCTGATGTAATAAAAACAATAACAGGAGAAAATATTGATTTAAACAGTTTAGGAGGCGCTTTGCCACATAACGAAAAAAGTGGAGTTGCAAGTTTTATTGCAGAGAATGAAAAGGAATGCTTTGAAAATATTAAGCTTTTATTGAGCTTTTTGCCACAGAACAACATGGAAAATCCTCCAATAATAAGCATAAATGACAACCCAAACAGATCAAATACAAATTTAAAAGTTCCAAAAGATTCTAAAAAGACTTATGATGTAAGGGATGTAATAGAAGATATAGTGGATAAGAACACTTTCTTAGAAATCCAACAATTATATGCTCAAAATGTTGTTATCGGCTTAGCAAGATTAAACAACAACACTATAGGCATTGTAGCAAACCAGCCAAAAATACTAGCTGGCTGCTTAGACATAAACAGCTCTGATAAAATAGCAAGGTTTGTAAGATTTTGTGATAGTTTCAACATACCATTAATCAACCTAGTGGATGTTACCGGTTATTTGCCCGGAGTTAACCAGGAGCATAACGGAATTATAAGGCATGGTGCAAAAATACTTTATGCTTATTCTGAAGCAACAGTTCCAAAAATAAGCTTGGTAATGAGAAAAGCCTATGGAGGAGCTTACATTGCTTTAGTATCAAAAGACATGGGCTTTGACAAGGTAATTGCATGGCCAAATGCAGAAATTGCAGTTATGGGAGCAGAGCAAGCAGTCAACATAATCCACAGGAAAGAATTAAAGGGAAATGAAAAAATAAAAGCCCAAAAAGTAAAGGAATATGCTGAAAAATTCTTAAATCCTTATGAAGCAGCTAAGCGTGGTAAGGTTGATATAATAACAGAGCCTAAAAATACAAGAAAGATATTAATTAGTTGCTTAGAAATGCTAATTACAAAAAGAGAAAGAAGACCAGCTAAAAAACATGGTAACATACCAGTTTAATTCGACATTAATTATTTTCCGGCGTCGCAATGTGGCAACGCATTATAGATACCGAACAACAGTGGTTCGGCCTAAAATTCCTAAGGAATAATTATTAATAAAATTAACAATAAAACATAATTCACAATGGAAGACTTAACCATTAGGGTAGATGGAAAGGAATATAATGTTAAAGTTGAAGAAACAGATGACGGCAAGATTTTAGTCCATTGTGATGGGGATGTTTATGAGATTGATAAGCCACAAGATAAACAAGCAGCTATCTTCAACAGGATAAAAAAAGAGAAAATAGAGGAAAAAGGAAAAGCGGTTATTACTGCACCCTTGCCAGGAACAATCTACGATATAAAGGTAAAAAAAAATCAAAAAGTAAAAAAGGGTGATTCATTAATAAAGCTTATAGCAATGAAGATGGAAAACGATATAACTTCTCCACGCTCAGGAACAGTAAAGGAAATAAGAGTAAAAAAGAACGATAATGTTAATAAGGATGATATTCTAATCATAATTGAATAAAAACTTGATTTAAATGAAATTCGTCAGGCATGATTGGACAGAAAAAGAGATTCTAGGCATATACAACATTCCATTATTGGAATTAGTGTACAAAGCAGCTACTATCCATAGAAAGTTTCACGATCCAAAAGAGGTCCAAGTAAGTTCTTTATTATCTATAAAAACCGGGGCTTGTCCAGAAGACTGTGCTTATTGTCCTCAATCTGCAAGATATCATACCGATATTGATATAGGGCCATTATTGCCATTACAAAAAGTAATAGAAGTTGCAAAAAAAGCAAAAAGCTCAGGAGCAACAAGATTCTGCATGGGTGCTGCCTGGAGAGAAATCAAAGACGGCCCTGAATTTGAAAGAATTCTTGAAATGGTTAAAGCCATAAACAACATGGGCATGGAAGTCTGCTGCACATTAGGAATGTTAACAGAAAGCCAGGCAAAAAGATTAGAAGAAGCTGGATTATACGCGTACAACCACAACCTAGACACTTCCAGAGAATACTACAAAAAAATAATTACAACAAGAACATATGAAGACCGAATTAAAACACTAGAAAATATCAGAAAAACGAACATTACTGTCTGCTCAGGAGGAATAATTGGCATGGGAGAGTCAATAAATGACAGAGCAGGAATGCTGACAACCTTATCATCATTAAATCCCCATCCAGAATCTGTCCCAATAAACATTCTAATACCAGTAAAAGGAACTCCACTAGAAAATCAAGAACTCGTTTCAATATGGGAAATGGTAAGGATGATAGCTACAACAAGGATTGTAATGCCAGAATCTATGGTAAGATTATCTGCAGGAAGAGTTAACATGAGCAAGGAAGGACAAGCTTTGTGTTTCCTCGCAGGAGCCAATTCAATCTTTACAGGAGAGAAACTCCTAACGCAGCCAAATCCAGAGGTAAATGAAGATTTAGATATGTTAAAAACATTAGGACTTAAACCAAGACAAGCATTTAAGCAATTAAAGCAGAAATTAGAGCTTAGCATAGAATAAAGCATCCACGGTTCTTGGTATTTTATACGGACAATAGTTAATCTTCTTGTAACCTAAACCTCTAAGCAAAGAAATTACTTCCTGAACATTCTTAATCCTAAAATCAAAAAGATAATTTCTTCCAATAATAAGCTTAAAGATAAACTTATACAGATTCATTCGAATACTTTTTTTTCTGGTAGAACCACCAAGATTTATAAAATCAATCAATAAATGACCTTTATATTTTTTTACCTGATTCAATAAATCCATAATTTGCTTTTTTTGAAGATACATAGTTACGCCCTCTACAATAAACAACGCTTCCTTAACATCAAGTTTCAACTCATCTCTCCCAATATCAAAAGAGGTAATATTTCTATTCTTCTCAGAAAAATAAGGCAGGTCAAGTTCATAGAATTTTATCTTGTCGAATCTCTTAGACCTTGAAGAATATCCAACACCTATCTCTACTACATACTTAGGCTTCAATCTCCTTACAAAAGTATCAATAAACTTTGTTCTCTGTGCAATAGTTTCAACACTATTAGGGTCCAATAAACCAAGTAAATAACCTACAATTTTCATCGGAATACTAACTTGTTCAGTGGAATGGTTTTCTACCTTGCCCATACTACGCCACACCGCTGTAAGTCCTGCTGTACGATATACTTTCATCAAGCAAAAGATTTTTATTTGGTTTAAATATCTTTTCAGTTATGGACTTTGAGATTATCAAGAATGGCTACCTAGAATGTGACAAGGGCTTTGTCACTCTAGGCAGGGATATGGGAAAAATAGTAAAAATTCCGGTTTATTGCTTCCTAGTCAAGCATGATAAAGGTAATATACTCATAGATACTGGATTCTCTAAAAATTTTGAACAAACTTGGAATAAACGTTTAAAGTACTACAAACCAATTTTAGAAAAGGATGTTGTAGAATATTTAAAATCTATTCAAATTGATTATATAATTAATACACACTTACACATTGATCATTGTGAGAATAATCCTTTCTTTAAAGGTGCTCAAATAATTGTTCAAAAACAGGAACTCAAATTTGCTAGGAATCCAAAACCCTACCAAAAACTTGCATATCCGGATAAAATAGAAGATCTAAATTACAAAATCATTGACAACAATCTAGACCTCTTCAAAGATAAAACTATAAAGATCATAAAAACTCCTGGACATACACCCGGACACCAATCAATACTCCTAAACATAAATAAAAAAGATATATTTATTGCAGGAGACGCTTGTTATTCTTCTGAAAACCTAAAATATTTTTGCCTTCCGGGTATTCTTTGGAATCCTGACAAGATAATGGAATGTTATGATGTCATTAGAAATTTAAAAGATACTCAAATTATTTACGGACATGAGGAAGTAAACCAAGCTTGATTCCATTCTTCTTAAATGAATACAATGCTTTATTCAATTGTTTCCTTGTATGTGTAGCCATAACAGAAATACGTAATCTTGCACTTTTAACTGTCGGAAATCTAATGCCAGTAACAAAAATTCCATCTTCTTCAAGTAATTTTTGGAATTTCATTGTTTTTTTATTGTCTCCTATAATAAGGGGTATTATCTGCAAATCTCCAAAAACTTTAAAACCCATATTCTTAAGCCTTTTTCTAAAATAAGAAGCATTATTAATCAGTCTAGTCCTCAGTGTCTTATATTCCTGCATAATTTTTAATGCTTCCAAAGCGCTAGCCGTATCGGCAGGAGACAAGCCAGTTGAATACATGAATGGTCTAGAAGTGTTCCTAAGAAAATCAATAAGTTCATTGCTACCGGCAGCATAACCGCCTTGAGAACCAAGAGTTTTTGAAAGTGTTCCCATATGGATATCAATTCCTTCCAAGTTTGTATCTACAATTCCAGTTGCATGCGCATCATCAACCATAAATGTAAATGAATATTTTCTCTTTAGATTAATAATTTCTTTTAATGGCGCAACATCGCCATCCATACTAAAGACGCTATCTGTAACAACTAAAATATTTTTATTTTTTAATTTAGATAATTTAGATTCCAAATCTTCAATATCACAATGCTTATACACAACAACATCTGCTTTACTTAACCTGCACCCATCAATTATGCTTGCATGGTTAAGCTCATCACTTAAAATTGCATCTCCCTTACCAACAACACTAGAAATAATACCTATATTTGCAGAAAAACCTCCGGAATAAACCAGAGCAGCTTGACATTTCTTATACCTAGCTATATCTTTCTCCAATTTCTCATGCAAATCCAAATTAACGATCAACCTAGAAGCGACATTTCCTGAACCATATTTATCCAAAGCCCTTTTCCCAGCAGCAATAACTCTAGGGTCTGTATTTAATCCAAAATAATTATTTGATGCAAGCATAATACATTCCTTGCCATTAAACCTTACAATACTATCGCAAGAACTAGTGATTGTCCTGAACTCTCTAAACAAATTTTTTCCTTTAATATCCTTAAGCTTTTGCTTTATATTCATATTGAGACCGCTATCTTTTTAAATATTATAAATTTTGCTAGAGTAGTGGGGTGATAATTAATGAATATAGCTGTACTTGGGGCAGGAGGCTTAGGCAAATCAGCTGCCAGGATAATTGAACAGAAAAAGGAAGTTAAAATTATAGCAACATGTGACAAAAAAGGCTACCTTATTGATGAAAACGGCATTGATCCAAAAAAAATTTATTCATTAGGCAAAGGAGAGTCTATTGAAACTATTGGAAACAAATCCGATGATACTATAGGGGAAATCATCAAAGCGCCTAAAATTATAGAGGGAATTTTAATAACCTTGCCAAATCTTCCAAATGAATTTATACCATCAGTTGCTAAGAGATTCCTTGACAATAATTATCAAGGATCATTTTCAGACCCATTAAAAAGAACTCAAGCAATGAAAATAATGTTTGGCATGGATGATTTTTTTAAGAAACATAAATCAACTTACCTTACTGGAACCGGCGCAACACCTGGATTATTGTCAGCAGCCGCTGTCTTAGCATCTCAATCTTTTATTAAGGTGGATAAAGTTGATATTTTCTGGGGTGTAGGTATAGATAATTGGGAAGAGTATAAAGGAACCATAAGAGAAGATATTGCACATCTACCAAACTTCTCAATTGAAAAGGCAAAAACCATGACAGATAAAGAAGTAGAAGACCTTCTCGATAAAACAGATGGAAAACTCAAATTTAAAAATATGGAGCATGCTGATGACATATTATTAAAAAAAGTTGGTGTTGTTGATAACCTTAATCAAGTTACTGTTGGAGGTATTATGGACACAAGAAACACAAAAAAACCAGTAACTACAACCATGACCTTAACTGGAAAAACCTTTGATAACAAAACAAGCTCTCATAAGTTCATGTTAGGGGATGAGACTACAATGGCAGCAAATGTTTTAGGCCCCGCACTAGGCTACTTAAAAAGAGCCATCTGGCTAAACCAAAAAAATATCTATGGTGTGTATGGTTCAACAGAATTCATGCCAATGGTGGTAAGGTAATGGGTAAATGTATTTTTGTAACTGGTACAGACACAGACGTAGGAAAAACAGTAATTGTTGCTTGTCTAGCATCCGCTTTAATGAGGGCAGGAAAAAAGGTAGCTGTTTACAAGCCAATCCAATGTGGTGATTTACTAAAAGGAAATATTAAATCTCCGGATTTAGCATTAGTTAAAGAATTAACCAATATTCCGGATCGAGACTTGGTGAATGATTTTAGTTTTCAACTAGCAGCCTCTCCTCACTTGGCTGCAGAGCATGACAAAGTAAAAGTGGATATACAAACTATCAAAGATCATACAAAATCATTGCTAAATGCTTATGACATAGTTCTTATAGAAGGTGCTGGTGGTTTAATTGTGCCATTAACACGAACTTACACGGTCCTTAACTTAATAGAGGATCTATCTGTTCCTGTCCTAATTGTTTCGAGGGCCAGCTTAGGAACGATCAACCATACAAGTTTAACAGTCAATGCCTTAAAATCTCATAATATTCCAATAATAGGAATTATATTAAATTATTTCGAAGGCGGTATAATTGAAGAGGATAATAAAAAGATTATAAATACATTAAATAATATACCGGTCATTGGTATTGTACCTTTTTCTAAAAACATAAAAAATCTAGCTAAAGATTTTGAGAAATATGTTGATATAGAAAAAATATTGCAGAGTTAAAATAAAATTCTTTAAATGTAAAAAGAATTATTATACTTTGCTAATGTAATTTATCTGTTAGAGCTCTTCTGACCAAACAAAATACCTGCCAAAACATTCAAAGCCCATGCCTGAAAAACATTTATTGAATAAACGCTGCCAAAAACAAAATTCCAGAGCAACTTAACCGGAAATGCTAGCACCAAACCAACTATACCGCTGATTAATACAACTAAAGCTATTGTATAAGCCATCTCCAGCATCCTCTTCAAAAATGGTACTTGATCTAAAACTGCCATTTATACCCAAATAATTAGATATCTGAAACTATTTTTAAAGCTTACTAAATTTTATAATTATCGAATGGTTTAATGAGTAAAGATAAGTCTTCCATTAGTTGAAAGTATATACCTGCTTTTCCAAGTAAATTTGGAAATTCTCCGTAAATTGGGTAGTCGTGCATTTTTTTAAAATGTGCAATTCCCGCTATGGCCAAAGACTTACCTTTGGGTGGGTTTTGCTGTATATTACTAATCCAACGTGGTTCTCTGCTTTTTTTATATTCTATCTCCAACTCAGGTTCCAATTCATCGCCTTTTTCAAAAAGCTCATTTCCCTCATCTAAGAGAACCACTTGTATCCCTCTACTTTTTGCATAATTTGTAATAAAAGTGCCCTTGGCAATATTTCTATTAGAACTTCCTTCTATATAAAGCATATCAGGTCCGTACTCAACTACAAATTGTCTCTTTCCATGAAAAATCTCCACAATATTATTCACTCTATCTACCGAAGATAAGAACCCATTATAGTAACTTCCTGATTCAAAACTCTCACCAGGAAATAAGATTTCTTCAGCCTTTCCTACTTCTTCAGGAGAAAAATCCAAAGCTTGGACAGCTTCAGTAATTTCTTGCAGAAACATTTCTTCTTCTTGTACAGTTGGTGAGGGGTTAATTAATATGTATACCGGGTGGCCAAAATTCGGATCCAAATCTCGATTCTCACCCAGGGGATAAAAAAACCTGTTTACAATTTCTCTATATATCTCTTCTCCTGATACCCCTCTACCTTCCAAGTCATCCAAATCACCATTTAAATTGGAAATTGCTGTTTGTATTAAAAAGGTGCTATGGAGTTCTCCAATACCATGTATTACCGGTCTTTGACGACTAGTTCTTCTTACCCTATCTTCAAGATTTCCAATTACCATATCCCTAACTTGTACGAACTAATATATAAAGTTTTCTATTCTTTATAACTTATTAGTAGTGAATATATATATTATGTTGAGTCCACTCCTTTTTTAATTTAGTACCTACAACTTCTCGCCTTCGATTTCGTAGGTGCATGGACATTTCATATTGTGTACGACTTTAACACGCATTAAACTCAATTTTTCTTTTGATAAAAATAATTTCAATAATTTTAAATATATGGATATAATTTTCAAAGTGATGAAAAGTATATTAAACAAAAAGGCAATTAAGAACAGATTCCGTGTTGCTATTTTCGGCTCTGCTAGAATAAAAAAAGGAGATTCAAGGTATAAGCTAATCCATGATCTTGCAAAAGCAATAGCTTCTGAGGGCATAGACATAGTCACCGGTGGTGGTCCTGGATTAATGGATGCAGCTTCTAGAGGTCATCATGCTGGAAGAAAGAACAAAAATACCTATACTGTAGGCCTTACAATACATTTGCCAAAAGAGCAGAAAGAAAGCTATCATCTTGACATTAAAAGAGACTTCCACAAATTCTCAAAAAGACTGGATAATTTTATATATCTTTCAAATGTTGTTGTAGTTGCCCCCGGTGGAGTTGGGACTACACTAGAGTTAATGTATACCTGGCAGCTTGTCCAAGTAGAATATTCTTGCAGCATACCAATAATTCTTGTTGGGGATACATGGAAAGGATTTATTGATTGGGTAAAAAAAGGACCATTGAAAAATAAACTTCTAAATAAAGAGGATGTTGATTTATTGTATCTGACAAAAAATAAGAATGAAGCAATGAAAATTATAAAGCTGGCATACAAGGAATACAAAAGAGGTAGTAAAAACATTTGCTTAAATATTAGGAAATATAAAATAAAATGAAAACCAATGAAACAGAGCAAAGAGTTTACTATGCAGACACAGATCACGGCCATGTTGTTTATTATGCAAACTACTTAAAATGGTTTGAGATAGGAAGAACAGAGTTATTAAGAGACTATGGATTTAATTATGTAGATTTTGAGAAAAAGGATTTAATAGTTCCAGTAGTAGAGGTAAAGTGTAACTATAAGGAACCAGCAAAATATAATGATATAATCATAATTAAAACGACTATAGTGAACATTGGTAATAGCAGTATTAAATTTAATTATAAAATAATTAGAAAAAGTGATAATGAAGTACTGGCAGAAGGCTACACTGTAAATGTTTTTGTTAACATAAATACAAGAAAATCAACTAAAATACCAGATGAATTAAGAAAAGTATTGCAAGATTAAACGACAAATATATCCCCTTCTACAATTTTTTTAATTCTTCCATTATTTAACCTCAAAATTAAATTACAATTTTCATCAATATCAACGGCTTTTCCAATATAAGAGCCAGATAGTGTTTTTACCTTTATGCTCTTTCCCAAAGTATGTGAATATTTCTTCCAAATATTTATTATTTTATTGTAATTTTTTTTATTGTAATAATTATATAAAGAATTAAATTCCTTCATTATTTTTCTTGAAATGTTTTTAATATTATAATTCTTATTGGTTTCTATTTTTAATGAAGTTGCCTTATTAGCAATATTTTTACTAAATTTTTTTTGATTAATATTTACTCCAATACCAATTAATGCATATTTTTCATTTCTAGATACTGTTTCTGTAAGAATTCCACATATTTTCTTATCATTTACCATAACATCATTGGGCCACTTTACTTTGCTATTTAATTTAGATATTTTTTTTATTGCTTTAGCTACAGATACAGCTGCAATAAAAGTAAGATACTTTATATTTTCTAAATTCTCTTCTTTAAGAAGTATTGTCATGTACAAACCTCCTGACTCAGAACTCCATTTCCTGCCAAACCTTCCTCTTCCCTTTTCCTGTTTCTCAGCTATAACAACAAGGTTATTTTGGCCCTTATCTGCAAAATATTTAGCCTTGTCATTGGTAGAAGAAAGAGTTTTAAAATTATAGAGCTTGAACATCAAACCTCGTTATTTTCCATTAATTCTTGTCTTCCAGCCATTATCCAGGCATTTGGTTTATTGTTGCTGTAACTATTCTTTTTTTCCATATACTTGGATACAGCTGTTGTAACAAGAATTACCTTTTGGCCATTTGTTAATTCTTTTCTCTTCCCCCAGCAATACTTCCTCAAACAATTTATAATATCATTTTTTTCAATAAATGATGTTGTAACATTACCCTTAACAAAATTTTTATCGTACATAACAGCTAAATGAAAGGGTATAGTTGTCTTAATTCCTTCTATAAGATATTCTCTAAGAGCACCTCTCATCCTGGTTATAGCCTCATCCCTATCTCTTCCATGACATATTAGCAAAGACAACAACGAATCATAATCAGGCAGCACTTTGTAGCCTTGATGACATATACTATTAACCCTTATACCAGGACCTCCTGGAGGAAGATAATTGATTATTGTACCAATAGAAGGATGAAAATTATTCAATGGGTCTTCTGCGTTAATCCTGCATTCTATTGCCCAGCCATCCAGTTTAATATTGTCCTGATTAAATGTGAGATTTGCCCCTGCTGCTAACTTAATCTGTTCCTTGACTAAATCCACTCCAGTAACCATTTCTGTGACGCCATGCTCAACTTGGATTCTTGTGTTCATCTCAATAAAATAGAAATTCTCATTCTTGTCCAGCAAAAACTCAACTGTCCCAGCACCCAAATATTTAGCAGCTGATACTACCTTTACCGCAGCATCTCCCATATTCTCCCTTAACTCATCATTTATAGCAGGACTAGGACTTTCTTCCACTAGCTTCTGATGTTTTCTTTGCACACTACAATCTCTTTCTCCTAAATGGACAACATTGCCATATTGGTCAGCTAAAATCTGGAATTCTATATGCCTTGGATCCTCAATATATTTTTCCATGTATAATATCTTATCTCCAAAAGATAGGTATGCTTCTACTTCAGCACTTTCATAAGACTTTTCAAGTTCTTCTTTGTTCCTTACAATCCTCATTCCCCTTCCACCGCCGCCTGAAGCAGCTTTAATCATTATAGGAAAGCCTAATTTAGCTGCAAGTTTTATAGCATGTTTTTTGTTCTTCAAAGTTTTTATAGTTCCTCTTATAACAGGAACTTTAGCCTTAAGCACAGCCTTCTTTGCCCTTACCTTATCTCCCAAAAGCTCTATTGTCTTTGATGATGGACCTATAAACTTGATCTTGTTTTTCTCGCATAGTTTTGCAAACTTCGCATTTTCCGCTAGAAACCCATAACCAGGGTGTATTGCATCAGCCTTTGTCTTTTTTGCAATATTTATTATTTTACCTGTATCAAGATAGCTAATACCTGCTCCTAGGTAATATGCCTTATCAGCAAATTTCACAGCTAAAGTGTCTTTATCCTGTTTAGAATAAACCAAAACCGTTTCTATTTCTAATTCTCTGCAAGCTCTTATTACCCTTAAAGCAATCTCTCCTCTATTAGCTATTAGGACTCTCTTGAACTTCTTTTCCTTTGATAATAAGGTATATTCTTTCTCGCTAAAGCTTGCCATGCTTAAACCCTTAGCAAGCATATCAATAAAGGTTTGAGAAGATCTACTGCCTACTATCTTCTTTAGTTCTCTTTCATCCATAGTAGGAATCTTTTTAATTAAGGATGAGGTTATTGTATCTCCAAGCTCAGCCAAATCTGTTTTTTTGAATATCTTTTTTCTTTTATCAATCGGAACAATATTGCTTTTAATTAATGCTTCTATTTCATCATAAACCAATGGTGCGGTTTTTTTCATATTTTTGAATGCCTTCTTAAAAGCCTTATAAGAATATTCCATAGGAACTAGACTTTTATTTAGAGAAGACACTATTTTATTCTTGATAATTGACGAAAGATAATCTTTTCTATCTGCCACAATCAAATGTATCTGTTTTCTGTATATAAATATTTGGGATTTTTGTTGATTATTTTCCATATAGTAAATAATGAGTATAAATGTAAAAACGGATGATTTTCCTTTCAACGAAAGTTATTTAAACCTTTTAAGGTTAGTCCATATATGAATTCGATAGACAAATTTAAGGATAAAGGGGGGGGAATAAGCAAAGAGGCCATTAAAAAAATAATACCATACGACAATCCTTTCTTGATGATTGATCGTATTTTAGAGCTTAATAAAAAAAGTATAGTGGCCATAAAAAACGTAAAAAAAGATGAATACTATCTTAAGGGTCATTTCAAAGATTTCCCAATAATGCCAGGTGCTTTAATTATAGAAGGCCTTGGCCAGGCCGCAACAATGCTTGTAAGGTACAACATAAAAAACCATGAGCAGAAAGACATTTTAGCCTATAAGATAAGAAGCGCTAAATTTTTTAGGCCAACATTTCCTGGACAAACTTTAACATTTAAAGCTAAGTTAGTTTTTATATTCAAAAAAATTGCTTTTGTAAATGGGAATGTGTTTAGAAAAGATAAGTTGGTTTCAAAGGTTAAGATGGTTTTGGCAATAGTTGATAAAGAACAGTTTAGAGGAAGGTATAGCAAGAAAAAATAATCAATATAATAAATTCTCTAGGTGTAAAAATGTATGTAAAAGGCGTAGGCATGACAAAGTTTGGTAATCTGGATAAAAGCAGCCAGGAGCTTTGTTACGAAGCTGCATCAGAAGCTCTGGAAGATGCCCAAATGTCTTTAGAGGACATAGATGCAATCGTAATTGCCCGCGGGGATTCTGTTTTAGACGGAGAAAGGCAAAGACTGTTCATGTCAGTAATCAGCAGCATACTTCAAAAAGAAGACATCCCTATAACCCAGGTAATGGCTGCCTGCAGCGGAGGAGGTGCTGCATTTTGGGACGCTGTCAACTCTAATAACAATAACATTCTGGTTTTAGGTGTGGAAAAATTAGCGCATATTCCAACCAAAATCGT
Source organism: Nanobdellota archaeon (assembly GCA_022564635.1). Lineage (GTDB taxonomy): Archaea > Nanobdellota > Nanobdellia > Woesearchaeales > GW2011-AR4 > JACPJP01. Next base: position 13,525 of record JADFLA010000010.1, read on the forward strand.
AACAGAAGATTTGATGATGGCAGCAGAAAGAATCTATGAGCAAAGCGAGGGTTTAAATTTTCCTGCCCAGAATGCCTTAATAGCCCAGCAATACATTAACAGGTATAATGTAAAGGAAAAGGATCTTGACTTAGTTGCATTGAAAAATCATGATAATGCTTACTTCAATCCAAAAGCAAGATTTTATGGCAAGAAAATAACTTTAGACATGATAAGAAAATCTCCAGTTGTTGCTTCTCCCTTGAGGTTGTTTGACTGCAGCATCTCTGTGGATGGTGCTGCCGCAGCTATAGTGACTAAACAAAAAACAGACATCGAAGTCGTGGGGTCAGCTTTGTACACTGACAGGCTGTCAGCTTTTGAATCTGAAGATATGACCTCTTGGCAATCAGTAGTTTTAGCGGCTGAATCTGCATATAAGCAGGCTAACTTGACTCCCAAAGATATCAGTTTTTCAGAAATCCATGATGCTTTCACTCCTATTGAAATTATGTCTTACGAGGATCTTGGATTTGCAAAAAAAGGGGAAGGAAAAAATTTGATCAGGAAGGGTATAACAAAATTAAACGGTAGCTTGCCCATAAACACTTCTGGAGGCCTAAAGGCAAAAGGCCATCCGATAAGCGCTACTGGCGTATCCCAGATATATGAAATCGTAAAGCAGATGAGGAAAGAAGCAGGAAAACGCCAGATTGATAACACTAAAATTGCATTGTCGCATAATGTTGGCGGTGCCGGCAGTACAGCCACTGTCCATATTTTCAGGAATATTGGAGGATAAAATGATCATAAGATGGGTCTCAGAAGACGGTAAAAGAAAATGGCTGTATCCGATAGAAAAAGACATCTATAGCCATGGAAAAATAATAAAACAAGTCAGCCATAAAGCCAAGATCATCGGCATAACTAAAGTAAACATTCCTTCGCCTTTGCATCCCATCATCCCGTATTATGTAATGCTATTAGAAGATGAGTATGGGAATAGGCTACCGAAAAAGACCATGAAAAGCAGGAAAATTGGCGATGTTTATGAGATAAAACCTGCTACTAGCAATGGTGCGGTAATAATAACCAAAATAAAATATGATATTAACGCATATTTAAAGGAATCTCTCAATCTTTTAAATTCCTATGATCTGAATGACGATGACAAAATTCTCATCAAGCCTTCTATTATCGAGCCTGCACACCCTTACCAATCTGTCAATACCAACCCAAAAATTCTGGATGCAATTATTTGCCATCTTAAGGAGAAAGGCGTAAAGGATATAATTGTTGCCGAGCAATCAATGCTTGGTAATGATACCATAGCGTCTTCAAAAAAAGCAGGCATCCTTGATGTATGCAAAAAACACGACGTTCAATTTGTTGATTTGAGCAAAAGTAATTTCATTGAAAAAATTCATGATGATTTCAAGTTTAATATTGCTAAGGAAGTCCTGGAAAGAAAGATTATAAATGTCCCAGTTATGAAAACTCATACGCAGATTGGTATTTCCGGGGCCATGGAGAACATGATCAGGGTTGTTGATGAAAAAACCCAAAAAGAGATGTATACACATGATATTGAAAAAACTCTTCCTAAGCTGATAAAAACATTGCCTGGTTTTTTAAGCATAGGTGATACCACTATAGGTATGCATGGCAACGGCCCCACATACTTAGGCGAGCCCGCATTCTTAAACATGATTTTCGTAAGTAAAGATCCTGTGGCTTTAGACACGGTATTCACAGAAATTGGTATTTTTGAGATGCCTAATTACATCAAAATTGCTGGAATTATCGGGGCAGGAAATAACATAACAAAAGACATCGAGATTGTTGGGGACGAACTGGAAGCTTCGAAGTTTCACCTAAAGATTCCTGAAAAAAACATAAGCGCTCATCCAAACATAGAACTTATTGATGGTAAGGCAAACCCTTACATTTTTAATTCTGCCTTGAAATCAACTGCAAAGTTAGTCGGTTTGTTGGGAAGCAAAATGCAGCTGGTCATCGGTTCTCATTTTACTGAAGATATGGTAAAGGGCAAGAACAGGTTAGTTGCATATGGAAATGACGCTATTAAAAAAATAAAGGATCTTGGGTTGAACGTAGTTGCGGAAATCCCGGATGACATTGATGATATTGAAAAATTGATGCTGATAAAAAGCATCTTGGAAAATCCTGATAAGACAAAATTGGATGCAAAAGACAAACTATTCTCAAAAATTGGAAAAATAGGTACCAAATTAAAACAATCTTTAAACTAAAATGGTTTTTGTTAAGAGTGCGGGAATGACGAAGTTTGATATTGATCAAAGAAGTTCTTATGATAGGATTTATGAGTGTGTTAACGAATCTCTGGATTCAGGAAATATAAATTTTGACCGGATTGATGCTATTTTTGTTTCCAATGGTGAACCGGAATCTAATGGTGAAAGGCAAAAGCATGTTGGACCGATGATGAGCAGCATGTTTCAGAAAAAAATCCCGATTATCACTGTTCCGGCAGGCTGCGGAGGAGGGGGTGCAGCCTTATGGAATGCAATAAACTATCAGGGAAAAAACAGCGTAAATAATATTTTGGTCATTGGTTTTGAGAAACTTGTCGCAAATCAGTCTGAAAAAACCACAGATGAGATGCTTATGGGTGGGGAAAGAATCTATGAACAGGCAGAAGGTGTAATATTCCCGGCGCAAAATGCCTTAGTTGCTCAGCAATATATGATGAAGTATAATGTCACAACAGATGACCTGGCCTTGGTTGCATTGAAAAATCATGATAATGCTTACCTCAATCCAAAAGCTAGGTTTTATGGCAAGAAAATAACTTTAGACATGATTAATAAGTCCCCTATCGTATCTTCTCCCCTAAGGTTGTTTGACTGTAGCATCCCATGCAACGGAGCTGCTTCATTGATCATTAGCAAAGATAAAACAGATATAGAGATTATTGGCAGCGGGTTAAGTACCAGCAACTTGTCTAGCTTTGAAAGGAAGGATATGATTTCCTGGAACAGCACCAAAAAGGCAGCTGAAATAGCATATAAACAAGCCAAGGTAAGTCCTAAAGACATACATATTGCGGAAATCCATGATGCATTTACACCTGTAGAACTCATTTCCTATGAAGACCTAGGATTTGTCGAGAAAGGCAAAGGCGCTGATTTGATAAGGGACGGAATTGTAAATTTAAACGGCAGCTTGCCCGTAAACACTTCTGGAGGCCTAAAGGCAAAAGGCCATCCAATAAGCGCTACTGGCATTTCCCAGATATATGAAATCGTAAAGCAGATGAGGAAAGAAGCAGGAAAACGCCAAGTTGACAGCATAAAATACGCTCTTACACAAAATATCGGTGGAGCAGGCAGCATAGCCAGTGTCCATATACTAAAAAAGGTTATGTGATTCTTAGAATTATTTTTTATTCAAATTCTATTAATTTTTTAATATTATTTTTCTATAATTTCATGAAAATTCTTTGAATTTTCAGGACACCGAAAATCTTCGATTTTCGCGTGTTTATTTAATTATTGTTTTATTATTCTATTGAATTTTAATTATTAATCAGTTTTGCGCAGTTGTTTATTGGTTTTTTAGTTATTGTTTTTATTGAATCATTGTTTTCATTGTTGTATTAATTTTTATTTGAATTGTTATTTTGGATTTAGTATGTGTATAGCCTTTCCCATCGTTGCTTCTGCTGCCTCCATTAAACTCTCACTTAGTGTAGGATGAGGATGTATTGTCAAGGCTACATCTTCCAAAGTGGCTTCCATCTTAATTGCCAAAGCTGCCTCACTTATAAGATTTGAGGCTTCGCTTCCAATAATTTGTACTCCAAGTACCTTATCATTTTTCTTATCTGCAACTACTTTGACAAATCCATCTGTTTCATTTCTAGTCATTGCCCTGCTAGACACACTAAAAGGAAATTTCCCTACTTTTACTTTCATGCCTTTATCTTTTGCCTCTGCCTCATCCAAGCCTACAGTAGCAATCTCTGGGTCAGTAAAAATAACTGCAGGTACAACAATATTTTCATAATTATCCTTTTTTCCTGCAATTGCCTCTGCAACAAACTTTCCTTGCCTTGACGCTTTATGTGCTAGCATAGGCCCTGTAGAAACATCTCCTATAGCATAAATATTTTTATTATTTGTCCTCAAATTATTATCAACTTCAATAAAACCGTTCTTATCCAGTTTAATTCTTGTATTTCCAAGTCCTAAATTTTTTGTATTTGGGTATCTTCCCACAGCAACTAGGATCTTATCCGCATCTAATGATATCTTTCCATTCCCTTTTGAATTTATAACGACTTTATTGTTTTCAATCTTTTCAGCCTTTGAATTATTATAAATCTGAACACCTAGATTTTCAAGATTTTTTTGCAGAACATTAACTATGCTTTTATCAAAACCGGGTAAGATGTGTTTTTCTTCCTCAATAACATGAACCTTACTGCCTAGTTTTGCATACACTGTTCCTAGCTCAAGACCTATATAACCACCGCCAATAACTACCATGTTCTTGGGTATTTCTTCTAAATACAAGGCCTCTTTTGAACTTATAATTTTCTTGCTATCAAATTTGAAATTTGGCATTTCAACTGGTTTTGAACCAACTGCAATTATTGCTTTTTCAAAATCAATATATGAAATATTCTTATCATTGGTTACTTTCAACCTATTAGAACTATCAAAAAATGCTGTTCCCTTTACAACAATTATTTTATTTTGCTTGCAAAGAAAATCAATACCCTCAATAAGTTTGGATATTATTCCATCTTTCCATTCCTGCATTTTTTTGAAATCCATTGTAACCCTGCTTACATTAATACCCATCTTATTTGATTTCTTTATTTTATCAAGAAATTCAGATGCATAAATCATGGCTTTTGATGGTATGCAACCATAATTAAGGCATATTCCCCCTAACTTATCCTTATCAACCAAAACAACTTTTTTATTCAATTGTGCTAGCCTTATAGCAGCCACATAGCCTCCTGGACCTGCACCTATTACTACAACTTCAGTTTTTATAGCATTGCTGGAATTCATTTTATATTTATTCAAATGGTTCTATATTCCCTTAATAAATCTAACGATTTATAATTATAGAAAAAGGGAAGATTTAAAAAGCCATTATTTTTACTCTTTAGACTATAATGGTAAGCAGTATAACTGTACAACAGAAAAAATCTTGGAAACCAGATAGACCTACTTCAAGAGGTGCAACAGCATTTCATGATGCAGTTATGGATGCTTCTTGGTTGCATAATTGTGTAGATCAATTAATAAAATACGTTGGTCCAAAAATTAAAGAAAAGGATGTTGTTGTTGATTTCGGTGCTGGAACTGGAACATCATCTACTAGGATTCTTAAAAAATTTAAGAGTAAAATTAGCCTATGGCTTGTTGATAATTCCCCTGCATGGCTTGGTAAAGCATATGAATATATGCACTCCAAACCGAATGTGGATTTTTTTGTATTAGAAAAGAAGAATACACATTACTCTACCTTATCTGAAACTGTTGGGAAAGAATCCGTCAATAATGTCTTATCCTCAAACACCGTACATCTAATCCCAGACCTTAAAGACACTTTTAAGGGTATTTTTGATTCCTTAAAGTCAAACGGAGTTTTTATTTTTAATAGTGGAAATATTGAAAGGAAAGGCAAACCAAAAGGTGCCTTGATGCTCGATTCTACTGTTTATAGGGTGCATGACATTGCAATTGATTTGATTAAAAAGATGCCTCAGTTTAAAGATTACAGGGAAGGTCTTGATAAACGAATAAAGGCTTTCTTACCTCAAAGAAAATTCATCTTTCCGTATCCTAGAGACATCAGAGAATACGTAAACGCTCTTAAAGACGCTGGATTCGGACAAGTGAAAATATATTATTCGTGCTTTAAGGTAAAATATTCTGATTACCTCAAATTTTTGAGAGTTAAAAGACTACAAGCGGGTATGCTGCCAGAAGTTGGTGGCCGAGAACCAAATCCAAAAGAGATCGAGGACAGAGATGAACTGATAACCCAGGCTTCCTCGCAACTTTTTGATGAACTTAAGAAAAATAATCCCCTTGCAGATGATAAATCTTGGCAATGTGAATTTGCTTTTGTTTCAGGCGTTAAATAACGTTATTAAGAATGCTAAAAAATAAAATTGCTTTAATTACTGGAGCTTCTAGAGGTATTGGGGAAGCTATTGCTATTGAATTTGCTAAAAATAATGCTGATGTTATAATTAATTACTACAATGATCAAGAAGAAGCCCAAAAGGTTGTTGACAAAGTAAAGAAATATGGCGTTGAAAGTATGGCTGTTAAAGCTGATGTATCCAATTTCAATGAAGTAAAGCAAATGGTAGAGGAGATACAAAAAAAATTCAAAAGAGTGGATATTCTTGTCAACAATGCTGGAATTGTAAAAGATAGGACCTTAAAAAACATAACTCTGGAGGAATGGCACGCAGTCATAAATACAAATCTGAATGGAGTTTTCTATGTGACCAAAGTAGTTTTGCCATTGATAGGTGAAGGAGGAAGAATCATAAATATATCTTCTATTGTTGGCCAATATGGAAACTTTGGACAATGTAATTATGCAGCTGCTAAAGCAGGTATTATAGGATTTACAAAATCACTAGCAAAAGAGCTTGGCAAAAAGAAGATAACAGTAAATGCCATTGCTCCTGGATTTGTAAAAACCGGCATTACCAAAAACATACCGTTTCTCAGGAAAAAGATAATAAATTATATGACCCCATTGAAAGAGGGAGCTGAACCGAAGGATATTGCTAATCTTGTTACATTCTTGGCATCAGAAAAATCTAGATACATAACTGGTTCTGTAATCAATATTGATGGAGGTTTGGCTTTTTAAAATTGCCGTGTAAAAACCATTAGATTTATATATAACTCCTCCATTCTCAAGCTTAAGTTTTCTTAGGAATTTCTTAAGAAACTAAGAAAGTATGAGGTAGAAATAAAATATGTACGACCAAGATAGAAACAGATTTGCTCCAGTTAAAATTGGAGATGAAATAGATGTAAAGATAGAAGCTATAGGTGAAAAAGGAGATGGAATCGCAAAGCAAGAGGGCTTTGTATTGTTTGTTCCCAACACAAAAGAAGGCCAGGAAGTGAAGATAAGAATCACAAAAGTGTTGAGAAAAGTAGGCTTTGCAGAAGTTGTTGGTGAAGGTGAAGCAGCTCCTAAAGATGCTGAAACTGCAGATAGTTCTGCTACTACAGAAGAAGCTCCGCAACCACAAGAAGAGCCTGCAGCTGAGGAACCTGAAGAGAAAAAAGTAGAAGACACCGAAGACTTTGGTGAAGAAGAAAAGAAAGAATAAGGTTATTTCTATTTTATTTTTAGCTAATTTTAAATAATCGTATCTCTAAAGTCCATTTATGAGACTATTCGTAGCCGTTGAGATTTCAGATGATATAAAAAATTATTTGGGTAAAATACAAGAAGAATTCATAGATAATCATTCAAACAAGATAGGATTAGTTAATGTGAATAATATTCATCTGACACTAAAATTTCTTGGAGAAGTCCAGCCAAACAATGTAGAAATAGTAAAAAAGGACCTCAAAAAAATAACATTCAATAAATTCTCGGTTTATTTGGATAAAATAGGAGTTTTTCCAAGTGAAAACTGCATAAGAGTCGTATGGGTAGGATTAAAACCAGAAGATCCCATATTGGGATTACAAAAAGATATTGATGATAGACTCAAAAAATTATTCAAAAAAGAGAAAAACTTCAAAGCCCATATTACATTAGCTCGTGTTAAATTTATTGAAGACAAAAAACAATTTATTAATGAATTAAAAAAAATAAAGGTAGAGAATAAAAACATCAAGGTAGATAGTTTTAAGTTGGTAAAAAGCTCCCTAACAGGGCAGGGCCCGATTTATGAGGATATAGATATTTTTAGTGGGGATACGCCAGAGTAACATTTTCTTTGTATAGAATCCAACTTTGTAGTAATCGTTGTTGCACTTTGTTATCCTAGAAATCCAATTAACCCTTAGGGTTATCAAACTCTGGACATTAGTCCAGAGTTATTGGATTTCTAGGATGCCAAAAATAGATAACTCTGAATGAAGCGAAGCGTAATCCAGAGTACCTTTTCAGCAAAAGAGTTATCTATTTTTGTGCATATTGGAAATAATCCGGATATTTTAAATATATCTTAGTACAAACTTAAAAGTATGGACAATAATTTCGCAGAACTTTCGCGGTTGGTAAGAGAAAAGGGTTTACTCGAAAGGCAATATAGATACTATGCATTTAAAATAATCAGTACATTGGTATTGCTCTCATTAGGTATTTTTTTATTATTGACCATCCACCATTTCGGGCTTAAGTTACTAATCGCAGTTTATCTGGCTTTTGTGTATGTACAGGTTAGTTTTGTTGGTCATGATGTTGCCCACCACCAGGTGTTCAAGTTATCCAAATATAATGATTTCTTGGGGCTCTTCTTTGGTTCCTTTCTACTTGGAGTAAGTCGGGGTTACTGGACGGACAAGCACAATACTCATCATAGACAACCCAACCGGATTGATGCTGATCCGGATATTGAATACCCGATTTTTGCTTTTAGTGAGGAACAAGCATTAAGCAAAAGGGGTGTACAGAGGTTTATGGTGAAATATCAAGCATTTTTCTTCTTGCCCCTTTGGTTATTTGAAGGAATTGTCATAAGGGGTGCTTCTATCCTTTATCTCATCACTCATAAGGTTAAATACCGCCTGATTGATGCTCTGCTCATAGCTACTCATTTGATTGGGTATACTGTACTGATTTTTAGTTTACTCCCAACAGGACAGGCCTTTCTCTTTATATTGATTCATCAGGCTCTCTTTGGTTTTTATTTATCTTCCGTGTTTGCTCCCAATCACAAAGGTATGCCTTTAAACGAAAAAGATACCAAGATAGACTTCATTCATGAACAGGTTCTTACGGCCAGAAATGTCAAAGCTCATCCACTTACTGATTATTGGTATGGGGGGCTAAACTATCAGATCGAACATCATTTATTTCCTACAACAGCGCGCAATAAATTGGGGGAATTACAAAAAATCGTACGCTCATATTGCCAGGAGCACGATATTCATTACTATGAAACAGGAATGGTACAATCTTATAAAGAAATTATTGTATTTCTTCATGGTGTAAGCGCCGTTGTTCGTAAGTCTCATTCTGCACCCTAAGAAATTGTCCATATTCTGTAGAAACTTTTTTAAACCAAACCTTATCCTTTTTACATATTACCAAATCACTGCATGAGGTAATAAAAACTGCAGTTCAATTTCTGAACTTGCATTAAATATAAAATGGTAGAAGAGAAATTTTTGGTACCTACAAACGAATATCTAAAGTCTGGAATACATATAGGCACAAAGTTTAAGACTAGATACATGGAAAAGTTTATCTATAAAACAAGGCCCGATGGTTTGTCTGTATTAAATTTACAAAAGATAGATGAAAGAATAAACGTAGCAGCTAAATTTTTAGCGCAATACGATCCGGAAGACATCCTTATTGTAGGGAGAAGGGAAAGCGCATGGAAGCCAATAAAAATGTTTGGTAAAGTTACTGGAGTAAAGGTTTTTGCAGGAAGATATCCTCCAGGAATCTTGACAAATCCTAATTTGGATATTTATATTGAGATAAAAGTTCTCTTGGCTGTTGATTCGGGTCCAGACAGAAATGCAGTAATAGACGCATTAAAGATGGGAATCCCCATTGTAGCTATATGTGACACTAACAACCAATCGAACAATATAGACCTAGTAATTCCAAGCAACAACAAAGGTAAAAAAAGCTTAGGATTATTTTTCTGGATACTTGCAAGGGAATATTTAAGGAATCGGGGAATTCTGAAGAAAGATGAGGAGCTTAAAGAGAAGGTAGAAGATTTTACAGAAGAATAAAATTTATCATTTTACTCTATTTTAATCAAATCTGATATAGCTTTCTTCAAATCCTTATTTCTATAAAGAACCTCATAAGCCTGCTCTGTCAGGGGCATGTAAAGATTATTTTTTTTGCTGAATTCGTAAACAGCCTTTGTTGTTTGTATCCCTTCTGCTATCATACCCTTCATCTCTTTTATAATTTCGTCAACATCCTTTCCTTCTGAAATTTTTTCTCCAACAAACCTGTTTCTGCTATGTTTGCTAGTACAAGTTGCAACTAAGTCGCCAACACCAGCAAGGCCATAAAAGGTTGCTCTTTTAGATCCTAAAAATTTTCCATAAGTGCTCATCTCCATTAGACCCAGAGTTATAATGCTTGCCCTTGCATTGTCTCCATAACCCAAACCATCACACACCCCAGTTGCCACTGCTGCTATATTCTTTAAAGCGCCACAAACCTCTACCCCCACTATATCATCATGTGTAAAAACTCTAAAATAATCGGTATGGAATATTTTTTTTATATCTTTAAGGCAATTAATGTTCTCTGACGCTATAACAGTTGCAGTTGGCATTTTTCTGCTTACTTCTTCAGCATGATTGGGGCCTGAAAGAGATACTATTGAAATTTTATTAGGAAGTTCTTCCCTTAAAACCTCTGACATTCTTTTGTATGTATCTATCTCAATACCTTTCGCAGTATTAACAATAATATCACAATTAATATACTTTGAATATTTTTTAGCCATCTCCCTAGTAAATTGTGCTGGAATTGCATTAACCACCAAATCTGCATTTTCCACTGCCTTTTCTATAGAACACTCAACTTTAACTTTATCCGGTATTTTAATGCCAGGAAGATATTGTTTATTCTCCCTATGTTTGACTATTGATTCCGCATTTGACTTTTCCTTTACCCATAAAGTAACATCATATCCATTTTCAGCTACTAATACAGATAAAGTTGTCCCCCAGCTTCCTGCCCCAATAATAGATATTTTTTCCATTCTCAGAAATTATATTCTTGCTTACATAATCTTGCAATTTCTTTCATTATATCGTTTGTCACTTTTCTTAATAATTTCTTTGTTATTTTTTTATGGTAATATTTATTAAAATACATTGGTTTGCCTATATTCATTACAGCTCTTTTTAATTTTGGGATATATTTTCCTTTTGGCAAAATTTCAAAAGCCCCTATTAGTCCTATTGGTAGAACTGGAACTTTGGCTGCTAGAGTCAATCTAGCAACACCTGTTTTTGCCTTTTGTAATTTTCCTGTTAAGCTTCTTGTACCTTCTGGGTGGAGAGCTATAATTTTTCCTTGCTTTAATACCTTCACAGCCCAATTTAATGCTTCTTTCCCACCAGTTTGTCTATCAATAGGTATTGCGCCTGCATAAGTATGCCACATTTTTTTAAAAATATTGTCAAAATGTTCTTTTTTTGCAAGATGATGTATTTTTTTATTTAAATAAGGAACTAAAGTACACATTATTATAAGGTGGTCCATATAACTCGTATGATTTGCAGTCACTATAAAAGCTCCTTTTTTAGGAACATTTTCCAACCCATTTATTTTTTTAATCCAAAGATTAAATACTGATGGAAATATTATTTTTCCTATTGGGTATACCATTTTTAAAAAAATATTTTTAATAATTATATCTCTGGTATATTAATTTTGCAATATTTTTCATTATAATTCTCGTTATATTTTCGAGAACTCTTTCATTTATTTTTTTATTATAATATTTATTAAAATAAATTGGTTTCCCTATTTTTACTTCGCATCTTTTAAATCCTGGAAAAAATTTTCCTTTGGGAAGAACTTTATTAGACCCTATAATGCCTATAGGCAGAACAGGAATTTTGGAATTTAAAGCTAATCTTGCAACGCCAGTATATGCCTTTCTTAATTTTCCATCGGAGCTTCTTTTGCCTTCTGGGAATATCATAATTATTTCGTTTTTTTTTAGGTAATTAAAAGCTTTTTCAAATGATTTTTTATTGTTTTTTTTTGATTTATCTCCTTTTTCAACATAAACCGGTATGGATTCATGATAGTTAAGGAATATTCTTGTTAAAAATTTATTCCAGTAATAACTATTAACTAACGCGTGTATTTTTTTATCTATTTTTGGTATTATTAAAGAAGGCAAAAGGAGTGCATCATAGTAGCTTGCATGATTCATCGCCATAATAAATGGTTTGTGTTTTGGCACATTTTCTAGTCCCTCGACTTTACGTAGCCATAACTTATAAATAGGCGGTATAATCCACTTCTCAATGGGATAAACCATAACTAGAACTATTAATTAACTCATTAAAAATCTTTTGGTGCAACACAATATAAAATAAAAAAAAATTAGAAAAAATTAAAATTAAATATCTTTCAATCCGCTGGTTTCAAGATAGAAACTTGCTTCTCCTTCTGGTAAGCTAGGGCTATCAATAAGTTTAGCGACTCTGCTGCCTTTTTTTCCTTTTCTGAGGTATATCCTAAAAGTAGAGGCATGCCCGACAATATGCCCTCCAATAGGTACCGTAGGGTCACCAAAAAACGTATCCGGCTTTGACATCACCTGATTCGTGACATACACGCACAAATTATACATCTGTGCTAGTTTTGAAAGATCCCTCATATGCCTGTTTAGCTTTTGCTGCCTTTCTGCTAATGTTCCTCTGCCAATATACTCTGCTCTAAAGTGTGCTGTTAAAGAATCTATTATAACAAGCTTTACATCTAACCCTTGCTTTTTTATCAAATCCTCTATCTTTTCTCCTAACAACATCTGGTGGTCTGTATTAAATGCCTTTGCCACTTTAATGTTCTTAAGAACCTCTGTCGGATCTAATCCAACATTTTTAGCAATCTGTTCAATCCTCTCCGGCCTAAAAGTGTTCTCTGTATCAATGTAAACCGCAGTAGAACCCGGATATTGTTTTTGGCAATTTACTGCAAGTATATGCCCAATTTGAGTTTTTCCCGATCCAAATTCTCCAAAGCATTCTGTCAATGCTCCAGACTCAAAGCCGCCGCCAACTAAGGTATCAAAAGCTTTACTGCCAGTAGATATCCTCATGACCTGTTCCCTTTTTTTAAGAACATCAATTCCACTCTCAAAGCCCATATCCAAAGAAGCTCTAGCTGTTGCTATAATCTTTTTAGCAGCTGCTTGCGCCATTCCGGTAGCATCTATAATCTCTCCAGGAGTTGCTACTGCAACTGACATAAGATCATTATATCCTACTGCCTCAAGTTTCTCGATAGTTGCAGGACCTACACCCGGAAGGTCAGATAAAGTTTTTTCTTTAACTGTTTGTTTTTCTTGATTATCTGGTTTAGAAATATTTGGTTTATCATTTCTAATTAATGTTTTTTTCTGATTATTTTGAACAACTTTTGGTTCCATTAATATTTGTTTCATTTATATCACCTTTTAAATTTTTTGTTTATTTTGTTTTTATAGTTTAAAAAAAAAAAATTAAGCAGCATTATAACTCTGCATCTCCTTCATAACAAGATATTCGAAAGCCTTCTGCAACACTAAAGAAGCCTTAGGCAAATCATTTACCCTTAGAGTGTTTGTACTTTGCCATTCTCCATTCTTATCCATGTATCTTCTCTGGAAAGAAACAGTTCTATAGCTTACATCCAGCCCCTCTTTATTTTTTCCTTGGTTTTCCCATACAGTAGCTGTTAAGCCGCCTGTAGAAAACTTTTTTTCTGGTATATTGCCAGAAACATTCTCAACTTTTACTTTTTCCATATTTACTAACCTCATTCCTTTCGGATCTTATTTCAACATCCCCTTAATTTATGAGCAACTAAGGCTCCAGGGATGGAGGTGTTATATGCATTATGCACATAACAGATATTATAGAGACTAACTCATTTAAATACCTCATCCACAAATGTCCAGTGGTCTGAAATATAGAATTTTAGTATTACAAGCTCTATAAAGCCGAAATTTTGAGGTTTCAGAATGTCCAGTGCTTATATAATATATATTTTCAAAGATATATTAATAAAAAATACGAAATTAAGAAAATTATTACTAAAAAAAGTATTTTTTCCAATATTGAATTTGTTTTAATTGGACCATTAATTTTTTTATTAATTATTGGATATAATGGTCTTATTCCATTTTTAGTTATCGCATCCATAAACAAATGGGAAAAATAACCAACTAAAATAGCAATTCCAATCTCATTATTTATATAATAAAAAATAAAATAAAAAATTAATGGAATATAGATTGAATGGAAAAATCCCCTATGACCAAAAATAAAATTAATTATTGTTGATAATGTTTTATTTTTTCTTCCAATTTTTGATTTTCTTTCATCAATATCCGGAAAAATAGAAAAAAACACTACAATTAAAATAAAAATTAATTTATTTTGAATGTTAAAAAATTCTATTGATAATAATGAAACTAGAAAGCCAAATGCTAAGTGTGTATAATACATCATTTTAAAGAAATATAAAGAAGAAAAGTATTAATTACTTTCTACTTTCTTAACTTCCTCATCCAGTCTTTTAATCTCTTCATCTGGATTTGGATTCAAAGAAACATCATTTGCTACAATTTCAATCCTGTCAAAAAATAAATTTTTCTTAACCCTGCCATTTATTTTTACAATATTTCCTAAAAGCTCTGTCTTAACTTCTTCAAACTTGTCTGGATTGTCTTTATATGCCAAAATTTTTTCCTTATTTGAATTAATAAGCTTCTCCATACTGTCTCTAAAAAAAACCGTTCTTATATTTTCCGTACCATCATCAACTATTAGATTAAGAACATAAGAAAAATCAGGCTCTACATTATTATGAACTTGGCATGAAAATGCACCCTCAACATTTTTTACTCTTTTATTGCACTCCGGGCAAATTTCAAAAAATCTTGGATCAAATATCTGAACAATTGTTCCTAAAATTTCCACTACACTATCCTTCTCTGTCAGTTTGTCAATAGTTTTCCTTTCAGCAGTAAATTGCTTTACATCTTTAACTGTTTCTCCTTCTGGATTTAATATCACCTGGCTTCTTTCATTTAAATGCAGCTCAATGTTTCCGTTATTATCCTTTACATAACCACCAATAACCTTTATTGTCATATCCTTGTTTATGTTTTTTATATTATCTGCTTGAGAGCCCCACATAACAATCCTTATAGTTCCTGATTCATCTCCAATAACCAAAGAAGCAACCTTTCCCTGCCGGTCATTTGTAGTAAATTCCCTTAATTCATAAACTTGCAAAACTTTACCAACAGTTTCCACGCTTCTCAAGCCAACAAGAATATTCTTAATCTGCAACTTGCCAGAAAAAGAATCAAAAAGTTTAATTCCTAATTCATTAGCAACAATATGTGCAGCTCCTTCCTTGCTTATCAACCCAGAAAGCTGCTTCATCTTTTGATCTATTTTACCATTAATATCTTCTTCAGAAATATTTGCCTCTTTTTTTATTCTCTCAATTATCTGTTCATAAGGAATCTTTATCATCTTTTATTATGAGAAAAATTGTTCTTTATATATTTTTGGATGTTGTAGAGGTATAACTAAAAATTATTATTTTTTAGATAAGAACTAATTGTTAAAAATTTCATAATCAATGTCACATACCTCAAATTCATTTTCCATCTCATTAACCAAGTGTATATTATTATGATCCTTAAGGAGGAGTATCACCTAATCCACCTGGTGGGATTATATCATCGTCGTCATCGTCTTCTTCAGGTGGAGGTGGACAATCTATCTCATGACAGTCGCATGAATCATAACGAGAATGATCAGGACAACATTCATCACATTGGCATTCATACCTACAATCAGTTTCATCCAGACCGCAACTAGAATGTCTACATTCCCTCGTATATGACAAATCAACTGAACTGCATAGCCCTTGACCACATGCTTCTGGTTCTCCTTGTGTTTCCCATTCAGTACATGCACACCTGGGACAGTCTCCTGCACACGCAATGGGACCTTCACCAGTATTTGGTGGGCAATAACACAATAGAGGATTTTTGGGAGGATTTATAGGAATATTTGTAGGAGGACCAGTAGTATCTAAACTCTGGCATAAAACACCTTTTTTAGCATTAGGATCATTATCACGAAAATATTGATCACAAGCAAATTCTCTGCATTGCGTTTTAGGGCTATCATCTGTATGGCATGCTATATCCTCAAACTTCAACGCAAATTTATAGACAATATTCCTAGGCAGAATCATGTCATCATCCACATCATAAGTATAAAACCTATCTATAGTTCTGTTAACACAAAACCTGTAGATCTTAGATCTATATCCTGGCTCTGGCTCTACTTCAGGGAAAAAATCCAAAAACTCAAAGAATATATCCGGAGTTTCACATTCAATTAATTCAAAATTGTCTTGATTAAAGTAAGTCTCTAAATTTTCACCAATGCATTTAAAGGGATCATTATTTTTACATGTCTCTATTAACTCTTCTGCTTTTACTCTTAATTCGTCATAATCAGAAAAATCATAACTTATGTCTACATTAAATGATGGTCTTATTGAATATGCTCCAGGAGGGTCTAAATCTGGATTTGGTACTATAATTGGAATTTCCAATGGTTTTTCAGCAATGCCTATCAAATTATTATTATCTAGATCAAAAGGTAAATAATTAATTAAAGATAAATCTACAGGTTCATATTTTGACAAGTAATCATCTATTTTATCTGGCAAAATTTTTAAGAATATATTTTTAGATAACTCTGCACTTGGAGTGCATAGAGTTGGGGCTCGGTCATTTATATCCCATAAAATATAACCTGAATATTTTTTTCCATCATTACACCCTCCAACTTTAGCTAAATCATAAATTATTTGGTGAGCAGGATATTTTGCTGACTGGTCTATATAGAGAAGTGCTTTTTCAGCTTTTATTGATGCGTCAATTAATCTTAAAGATGATTTTCCAATTACAGGAAATTCTTTTTTATCAGTTGCACTACTAATGAAAGCTATCACCAGTGCTGCGATAAGCCCTGCTATTAGGCCGTAAAGCAAAAATTGTCCCTTTTTCCCTTTTATCCTTAACATTTTATACTGGGGGTTACTTATATAAAATGAACATCCGTATCTCTATTAGTTCATGCATTTCATTTGTGGGTAAAATAACAGTTGAAATTGATCTTTTCTCAAAGTATCTTAGTGTTGCTTCGTCTGATTCTATTATTACAGGTTTTACCAGGTGGTATTGAAAATGTAATGACCAAAAAGAATTGCCACTCTCAAGCTTACTAGTGGAAAAGAATTCTTTTGTTTGCTTGTTTATTTGCTCTAATAAAATTTTATCTTCAGTTAATAAATAATAGTTCATAGCATCTGCTACAGTGCTAATTTCGTGATTATCATAAGCAAAAGGACTTTTGAGGAAACTGATTAGTAGTTGAGTACTATCTACTCTTATAGACTGAAAATCTACCTCTTCCTTTAATTTATTTTCTCTGACTTGTTTACTGCAAGAGGCAAACATTAACAAAAAAACCAGGATAACCATTAGTAGCAATAATGGCAACAGGTCCTCAAGCTGGGATTCCTTCGAAAATCTCATAGATTTTCGAGGCACAAAAAATCTTTGATTTTTCCGTGTCTTATTTAGCACTTTGCACCTCTATTAATAGGTCTGCCTTTTGTATTTTTCCTGAATCATAGACAAAAACTTGAAATGTTTCTGCTTTTTCAAGAAATCCTTTCCAATTCTCAGTATTTATAGGTGTCTTCTTACCATTATAATCAAGTACCAATCTGTATGCTTTTACATCAGTATTAAGTGCATCATAGCATGAATTAAGATTTTCTTCTTTAAATTTGGCCAAATCAATTGTCCAAGAATTAACCCTATCTGTCGCTGTATCCTGCAATGCAAAACATGATGGGGAAGTAAAAAATCTCTGAACTATTAAATAATTTTCCAGATTTGTAGGTATTATGGCTATCTCTGAAAAATTAGCAGGTATTATCCAGACTAATATCAAAAAGGTTATAGATACTGCAACAGCTACATAAATATAAAAAATAACTTTTCTTGCTGCAATTTGCGATTTTTTGTTTGAAAACATTATCATTTTAACTTATGCTCGGTATATTATCTAATATTTTTATTTCATTGCCGATTTTCGCAATCACAATAGGAGTAATAGAAAGTCCTTGCCCTCTTTTTTTTTAACATATAACTATCTCTAAAATAATGCATATATAAATATTTGTGATAATTTTAAAATTTACTATTATAAATTAGAAAGAAAGCATAGCAAAGGCCAATAAGACTTAATGAAGGAACTAAGGGAAATTAAACGGTTTTTAAACTGCAATTGTTGACAGCTTGTATTATTTTATATGTTGCTTGTCTGTATAGAAAATATAGACGCATTCTTTAAGACATAATTAAATGGTAATGGTCTATTAAACATTTTACTAAGGTGCTTATACCATTTGAGGAACTTTATGACACACCTTCTGTACATTCCTTCAGTCCACAACCAAGTGTGCAACCGTTTCGGGTTTCAATAAGCAACCACATACCAAGGCCGAGGTGCTCTGGCTTGAACCTCTCTTCATCATAGAAACTATATTTAACTCTTTCTGTTCCATCCGCAGGTTCCACACTTAACCAAGATTTGATCTTCACCCAATTACCATTAAAAAATATCCAAGTTCTTCTGCTTTCGCATCTCCGAAATTCTGGAATTGTCCTAACATTACTTATCTGCTCTATGCTCTTGCCAATCATAGGTTCAGTAACTGAAATAAGATTCCATCCATGGACTAGGTGTATAGTACTACCAAAAAAATTTTGTTCTTTTACTCCGCTCTCTTGTGTACCGACAAATATTGACTTTGCTAATTCGTCATTGTTCTTGTTCAGATCTTGAAAGCTAGATGCCTTGACTTTAATAGTATAAGAACCGGATTTAACATAAGTATGTGTTGTTTTTTTCTCAGTTGATTGATCGGGGGTTAATGTTATTCCTTGAAACTCCAAAAAGTCTGTTTCGTCTCCATGTTGTATGTCGAGTATATAATTAACAGCGTCGCTATTACCTATATTTTTTATAGTAGAAGTGATAGTTGCAGATTGACCAGCAATTGGAGTTGTAGGACTTATTGTTATGCTTTCCACAATCAAATCTGGAGCTCTTAATTCAAGAGTAAACCGAACTTGTTCCTGACCAAACGCAGACACAATTATTATTGAACCATCTTTTAATGTAAAGCTATCGCCTTTTATCATTAAACCCATAAGTTCATTA
>JADFLA010000059.1 GCA_022564635.1 Nanobdellota archaeon
GTATGATTAAAAAATAAGTAGTCAGCATAGCTCTCTATCTGATCTTTATTGCTTAGCTTATTTGGGTCAACCAGACTTTCAATACCACAACAGCTTGATTTTAGGCTTGTATTTGTAAATCTCATGACGAAGCTTGGTGCTTTGCTGTTTTCAAAATGTACGTAAGTCCCAATTCTTATATGGTCTTTTAAATTCGAAATATTCCACTCATTAAATTTTATATTTGACCTATTTACTCTGTTTATATAAGATCCTCCAGTATTTATAAGATAGTAAGGATCATCAAATCTTTCGATAGCAATTTTTGTTTTTATCGAAACATTCTTGTCCCAAGATGCAGTTTCCGAATTAACTGAGAAAGATATATTAGCGCCAACAGTAATAGTCCAGGGAGTTAATTGAAATACGTCTATACTCCTCACAGTAATATTTATGTTTACATTAAAAATATCTTCTGATATATTTATTACTTTATCTGTCCAATTAATATATGTATTGCCTTTCATTATATTTTGGCCGGTAATGTCATCGATCGGTATATCATCTATTTTTCCAGTAAGTAAAACTTCTGTAAATTTTGCCTCAAAATCTGTAAGAAACTTGTTTTCCGCTTTCATGTAGAGAATTAAGGAGCTTATTGCTTTGATGCTGGTTGATTGTAATATTCTTTCCAGATAAACATTTTCTAAGTCTAAAACAAAATTATTTATATTGGAAACCCTGGTTTTAATAACAAGCGCATCTTTCCTTAAACTTATATCTGTGGGATTAAATATTACAATAAACACCGCTATTATGGATATAGCTATAAATGTCAAAAATATTCCCTTTTTACCTAATTGCCTTTTCTTCAATTTATCTTAGTTGATTACTAACTTTTTTTATTGTGGGTAAATTAATAACCTTAGTTGTGTATTAGTGGGGAGGTTAAAGTACTTAGCTTGCTAAGTATTTTGCCACACTATAACCTCAGTCTCATAAGGCCCAAATAAATCCCCAGTCTCTTGATTTAAAAAACCATACACTATTTTTTTTGAAGGAATAAGGATTCCAGAAGCATTTTTTAAATCTATATGTTCCTGAGTCGGATTTTGTGGATATAATAGTGTATCATTTACCCAAAACTCAGATAGGTATTGGGGTGGCAAACTATTTTGAGTTAATTCTGCTATGAATTTTTCAGCTAATTCTAAATAACAGATATTACCTGAGCTTTTTTCATAGAACTCACCAATTTGTTGCAATAAAGTAGTCTCTGCATTGGCTATTAATTCTTCTCCTTCACATATTCCGCCTGGTTGACCTTCTGTCTGCCATAGTGTACCTCCTAAGCCAGCATAAGGATTGTTTATATCTTTGATCTTATTGTTTGCAAAGAAATCCATTACATTATCTGATAGAATTTCTGGTTCCTCTTTTGATGGTACACTTAGATAGGATGTGAATATCAAAAACGCTCCAACTGCAAGCACTCCTAAAGCAAGTATAGAATCTATAAGGAAGAAATATGCTTTTTTATTTAACCTCTTTTTCATAATATAGTTTTATAAATAAAAGTGTATAATAAGTTTGTGGTTTTTTATAGAATTTCTACGAAAGATATTTAAATTAGATTAGTTTAATGATATGTACAATGACAACTGTAAATGTAGATCAAAAGCTATTAAATTTATTGAACAAAATGAATCATAAAATAGAGAGAATAGAATTGGAAGTAAAAGAAATGAGAGATGAGATGGGATTAGAGGTTAAACCTGAGTACATTGAAAAATTAAAAAAGATTGAAAAGGGCTCTACTATTTCTTTTGATAATAAAGAGGATTTTTTGAATTACTTAGAGAATGAGATATGAATTAACAGAGTATTTAAAGAAAATTCTTAGAAAATTAAAGAAGAAAGACCCAGAAACATTTAAGGCAATAAATAACAAAATTAGGGAAGTTGTTAATTCTGAAGACATTGAGCATTACAAGCCGTTAACCCATTCAATGAAAAACATGAAGAGAGTTCATATTTCCAAATCTTTTGTTTTGGTTTTTGAGTATGATAAACAACAAGATTTTCTGAAGTTCATCGATTATGATCATCATGATAATATTTACAAAAAATATTGAATTCTGAAAAGAAAAAAGGAGAAAAAATTGTTATGATTCGTAGTTTAAAATTATGCGGACTTTTTTTAATTTAATCTTATAATTTTTTATTTGATAGTTCTATGTATTGCTTACTGTATTGTCTCCTTTACTGGTAAATTTAATGGATTTTGTCCTCTTTCTGCTAACCAAAGTAAAAGTTTACGATTGTTATGACCTGTTAATCTTATTTTCTGTTGTTTATTACCTGTTGTTAATCTCTTAAAGTTAGCAATCTGATAACCAAATTGATTAGCCAATTCTGATTCTGAAAATCCACTTTCTTCTACTATTCGTCTTAATTCTTGAGTGTCAATCTCTACAGTTGTACCATCTCTCCGACCTAATGCATCAAATAAATTATTGTATAGTAATTCAGATGAATATAAGCTTGTATGTACACCGGTTACTGTTGGTAGAGCCGCTTCCGTCGCTTCCGTCATGAGACTTGTAAGTAATACATCAAGTGATTTTACCATTTCAGGCTTTACGATTCCTTTTAATAACCCTAATTCATCTCTTGCTTTTTGAATATCGCCATAGCTTGCGCTACTTGGTACACTCGTCTCTCCAGGAAGTTTTCCAGCCATATATATTCCAACTTTGTAATAATCAAAAGAATCCATTATTGTATTAAAACGCGAAGCTATATCATTATCGGTTTCGACTCCGTATCCATTGAATCCACCAATCTCCCAAGGAAACATTAATGGCCTGTAGGGTTGATCAATTATTCGTACAGGCATTGCTTTATCATTTCTTCTCCCGTAATCACTCCTCTGTTTTGCAAATACAGCATCAGCATATTCCGACAATAAATGATTATCTCTAGCTAGAGCCTGCCAAATTGGATGAGTCTTTACTTCTGATATTCTTAAAGGACGCGTAAGACCTGCTTTTTCTATATCTTCTCTAGAAAATTCAGGTCCATCTAATTTTTCATATTGTTCTCGAGTAAGAATTAAACCTCCTTGACTTAATTGGTCATCTTGAATCATTCCTCTTAATTGTTGGGCATCATACACTATTTTTACGTTCTCTCTGTAAAAAGCAGCAGCATCTCCTGTTTCGAAACCATATTGATGCAAAATTGAGCCTTCTATTGGTATAAGATTACTATTAATGAGTTCTAATCTTTTAAGCATTACATCTGCGATACTACTTGGTACTGCTCCTGCTTCAAGTGTCCATGCCATTAAATTCATGTAACTATCATTCTTAAATAAGGTTAAATGTTGCATTGTAGGACTTTGATTTTCAGATACCATTTTAGAAACAAGAAAGTATTAATCCTATTTAAACTTTTGGTTTTTAGCCACAATAGAGTGGTGAATTATATAGAAGACCAATAAGAATTAATTAAGCAAATTATTTCTCCACTTTCTTCAAATAAACATCAATAACAACATTCTGGTCTTTTGGCTCCGAAACAACGGCTCTTGCATAACCTAGGTTTAAAGATGCAATTTTCGCAAAAACCGCACTTAAAATTGTATTCATTATTTGGATGTTATCTTCTTCAAAAGGGGATTCTATAATTTCAATAGAGATCCTGTCATGTGCTAGCTTTGCTTTAAAATTACCATTCAGCTTTTTACCAATATCATCATAAGCGTCTGTAATCTGATCTAGACTTAGCTTTTTAACATCATTAAATTTAAGATACATTTGATTAATCTCTTCTCCAAGACTTATTCCTACTTTGTTAGAAATGGTTTTAAACTGCTCTTTAGGTATATTAGCGGCTATATTAGTTGTTATTTTACTTAAGAAGCTTTCTTTATTCAGATTTACTGGAATGTACCATAATTTAGCCATTCCAAACTGTTTAAAATCAATTAAAGTCCTTTCTTTAATGATTGCTAAATACTTTGTTATTGTCATCCTATTAAGGCCAACATAACTAGCAATATCCCTAGAAGTAACACCTATTGGGCTGTTCTTGACAAAATTAACGATTTTCTTTTCTATTTCTAGGTTAAACATCTTAACATATCTTTAATTTGTTTATAAAGCAATTACAGATGTTGGTTATATATAAAGATTACTATTATTGATTATCAATAACCGAAAGATTTATATAGTTTCTATACTATTATTGATTATCAATGCCTATAATCAGGCATAATCATAATAAGAACAAGTTCCGGAGGTGAGTCCAAAGTGGAACAAAAAATCGGTCATTACTCTTTTATTGGAGGAGTAATAATTGCAGTTGTACTAGGCCTGTTTTCAACACAAGTAGGAGCCGCAGCTGGAGCATGGCTAGCATCTTTGTTAGTTGTGTTAGGTTTAATAGTTGGTTTCCTAAATGTTAGTGGTAAGGAAACAAAAGAATTTCTGACTGTAGCAACAGTATTAGTCATCGCTGCTTTTGCAGGTGGTGCTTCAGACATTCTAGGCGGAGTACAAATTATAGGGGCATACCTACAAGGTATATTCTCCAATATGCTAGCTTTTATAGTTCCTGCAACAGTTGTTGTTGGATTGAAGGATATATGGGCTTTAGGTCAAAACCCTGTTTAGGTCAAAACCCTGAATAAAACCTCTTTTTCTTTTTTTTATTTTTTTGTTGATAAGTTATTTATATCTATATAAAATTCTTCTTCTTATGAAGATCTTTGATGATATTGAGTTAGTGGATTTAGCAATATATACCAATAAAACTCTAATAGTCACAGATTTTCATATTGGTTATGAGGAAGCTTTGAATAAACAGGGCTTAATGATTCCTAGGTTCCAATTTCAAGAAATTATGACAAGATTAGGATCAATATTTAATAAATTAAAAAATTATAAAATTGAGAGAATAATAGTTAATGGGGATTTAAAGCATGAATTTGGAACTATTTCTGATCAAGAATGGAGACATACTTTAAAATTGCTTGATTTTTTTTCGCAACATTGTAAGGAAATTATATTGATTAAAGGCAATCATGATACTATTTTAGGTCCAATTGCTAAAAAAAGGAATGTCAAGGTTTTGGAGCATTATTTGATTAATACAATAAATAAAAATTCAATTAATAATAAAATTCAATTAAAAAATAAAGATTCAATTAAAAAAATTTCAATACATAATAAATTACAATTAAAAATTAATAATAAAATATTAAATAAAATTAAAATAATAAAAAATAATAAAAAATTGTTAAAAAATAAAATCCTTGTATTGCATGGGGACGAAATACCTAACAAGGAACTATTGAAAGACGTTTCTACCATTATTATTGGGCATGAGCATCCTGCTGTTTCAATTAAAGAAGGTCCAAGAGCAGAGTTGTTTAAGGCATTTCTCGTTGGTAAATGGAAAAAATACAATTTGATTGCACAACCGTCATTTAATCTGGTTGTTGAGGGAACTGATGTTTTGAAAGAAAAAGTTCTGAGCCCGTTTTTGAAGAATAATTTAAGAAATTTAAATGCTGTTGTTGTGGGTGATAAGCTGTATGGGTTTGGGAAGGTTAGAGAATTGTGAATATTGTTTGTATTATTCTTGATTGTGATATAAATTGTTACCCCTTATACAACTTACTCAACAAATCAGATTTTGTTATTAAACCAATTAATTTGCCGCTCTCAGAAACTAAAACAGTTGGGTAGTGTCTTAATAAGTTAGAAACTACTTTTATGGATGCTGTTTTTGAGACTATAGGTGGAGTATCTTCCATTATATCTTCTATTTTCTTACCCTTTTTATTCATCAATGCATCCAATAAGGTTGATTCTGATACTAAACCAAGTACATTGTAGTTAGAAATTACCGGCATCTGGGAAATTCCATATTTTTTCATTTTTCTAATTGAATCTTTAATGTTATCATTAGGAGCCAGACTAACTATTTTTTTATTCATCAACTCTTCTGCCTTTACCTCTTCCTTATTTTCAAGATCATCTAGAGTCTCAAAGATCTTTTTAGTTTTGGTAAATGTAGGATCTATTTTTCCAGACTCTATTTTTGCAATAATGCTCTGGGAAACGTTTGCTCTTTTGGCTAATTCAGTTTGAGTTAAACCCAAATTTTTCCTTATTTTCTTAATTTCTGTTAATTCATATTGCATTCTCTTTGGAATTCATTTATAGTATTTATTCCTTTCGGAATAATTTTGTCAACAATATTTTTAAAACAACTAATAATTAATATTAAAAAATGTTAAAATATCTTATTGTATTAGATTTAAAAATGATTTCTATAAAATCAATACTGAGGTGAATTGAAAATGACAAAAGTAGAATATTTTACATCTGAAAGTGTAACAGAAGGGCATCCAGATAAAATTTGCGACCAGATTAGTGATTCTATTTTGGATACATTATTAGTACAAGATCCTTATTCTAGGGTAGCAATAGAATGTTTAACTACTACTGGTTTAATAGTCGTCAGTGGAGAAGTTACAACAAAGGGTTATGCAGATATTCAAACTATTGCGAGGAGAACTTTGAAAGAAATAGGATACACAAATCCTGAGTTTGGGATTGATTGCGAGGATGCAGGTGTTATGGTGAGCGTGCATGGCCAAAGTGCGGATATTGCACAAGGAGTAGATTCAAGTAAAGACAAGAAACAAGGTGCAGGTGACCAAGGAATGATGTATGGTTTTGCAACTAATGAGACTAAAGAGCTAATGCCTTTTCCAATTGTTTTAGCACACAAACTAGCCAGGAGATTAACATATGTAAGAAAGCAAGGCGTTGTTAAAGGTCTAGGGCCTGATGGAAAAAGCCAGGTTAGTGTGGAATACCATGATGGCAAACCAAAAAGATTGAATGCAGTTGTTATAGCGCAACAGCATATAGATGATGTTTCTGAGGAAGAATTAAAACAAAACATATTTGAGCATGTTATCAAACCAGTATGTGGAACGTTTTTGGATGAAAATACAAGAATCCATATTAATGCTACAGGAAAGTTTGTTATTGGAGGTCCTGAAGGAGATACAGGAGTAACTGGAAGAAAAATAATTGTGGATACTTATGGCGGTATTGGAAGGCATGGTGGAGGAGCTTTTTCTGGAAAAGATCCTAGCAAAGTTGACAGGTCAGGAGCTTATGCAGCTAGATGGGTTGCTAAAAATATAGTTGCTGCTGGTTTGGCAGATAAATGTGAAGTGCAATTAAGCTATGCAATCGGAGTTGCCGAACCAACATCTATTAATGTAGATACATTTGGCACAAATAAAGTTCCTGAGGAAAAAATAATTGAGCTTGTTAAAAAACACTTTTTATTAACACCAAAATGGATTATAGAAAGGCTTGATTTGTTAAGGCCGATATATAGAAAAACTGCTGTTTACGGCCATTTTGGAAGAA
This sequence comes from Nanobdellota archaeon, assembly GCA_022564635.1. GTDB lineage: Archaea > Nanobdellota > Nanobdellia > Woesearchaeales > GW2011-AR4 > JACPJP01. The sequence goes on from JADFLA010000059.1 coordinate 7,443, forward strand.
ATGATCCCGACTTTACGTGGGAGAAAACAGATATGGCTGATATATTGAGGAAAGAAGCTGGTTTAGAGAAAGAGGTTAAGGTAGAAGCTTAGTTGTTAAAAACTTCCTTGCCATATCTTTGCTTTGCTCTTTGCTTTAATTCATTGTATTCTTTTTCATTTAAGCTTAAGTTGCTTTTTATTTCTTCAAAGCTTGAATACATTCCTATAAAGTTCAATGCTTTGTCAACTTTACTATGCTCATAATCCATAAATATCACCTTTTTGGGAAGTTGTTTATTCAAATTTTGATTTAAAAAGGTTACTATATGATTGTATTTTAGAAAATATAGTTTGGAGTGGAGATTTGAGGTAAGAAAAAGGACGCCTAACATATGAAGCCGTCCCACAATTACTTTTCCAGAATATATTTGCTGAAAAAATAATTTCAGCAGGCGTTAGCCTGGGATAATCTCCAAATTTTTTGGAGATTATGAGCAATACATGCAAGATTCATCTCAA
>JADFLA010000011.1:0-387 GCA_022564635.1 Nanobdellota archaeon
GAGCTATATATTTCCAGAACGTTCTCCTCAGCTACTAGTTCCCGGATCTTGATATTCACTTCATCTCTGCCAGGATTTGGATAAATGTTAACCGAGGAATTGCTTATTGGTTGGAGCTGCCTGTTCGAAGCCCCTGGCGTTGGAAACAAGATCGATAGATTTGATGCTCCATCAGGATAGCGTCCAATGGGATGCTCTGCTAATTGATTCTCATAAAACAGTTCATCAAGAACAATGGTGTCAAATTTATTGACTTGTGAAAGAACGACTTCCTCTCCAGAACCACTCAGCCTGAACCCAAGGTGGAGGCAGCTGACCTGACATTTCCCGATGCCCTGATGTCAGAGGAAGATCGTCCCGAGGTCATCGCGGCCCTGGAGGCGGCTG
>JADFLA010000011.1:397-31542 GCA_022564635.1 Nanobdellota archaeon
AACCCAAGGTGGAGTATTCCCTGTTCTACTGAATTATCTGCCCAAAGCAACAGGTATCCTCCCGGCTCGATAGTGGTTGAATCCGGGTATGCTCGGGAGATCTGCCAAAGGTCTTTTTGTGCCGCTGTGTCCGTTAGGAATAAACCGCCAATATTCACAGGTTCGCTGCCAGGATTATAAACCTCGATCCAATCATCATACTCTCCCTTTTCATCTTTGTGGATCAAGCTGTTGATAGCCAACAGTTCATTGATCACCAATTCCGAATATATTACAGGTTCAGAGTTCTTCTCGCCAGGGGTTCCGTTCACCACATAGCTATCGTGCCAGTTAAACGGATCGTTATTATCGAGGTCTGGATCATCCAGTTCCAGGCTGACACCCAAACCATCCGCCTGCTGCGGCCAGGGGCCATCGTTTTTATAGGTTAGCGCATTAACCATCTGTATCTCCTCATCTAGCAGAAGCAGCTGATCGTTTGGCTTGATATTGATCGATACATTGCCGCTGTAATTTGTTACTTCCGGAAAAATGGAATAGAAAAGATCTGTATCGCCGCTCAATACATGGTATTTGCCTGCTCCTAACGTTAGATCCTCTATCCTGTATTCCTCCTCAGACTGGTAGGTGGATAAGACCCAACCGCCTAGATCAACCGCTTCATCACCATAATTGTACAGCTCTATCCAATCGCCCGATTCCATTGTGTAAATGGAGTTATAGTTGACCTCATTGATGATGATGGTATTGACATTGCCTTGATAGGTAAGATATGCACCCATATCGGTCACTGAATTGTCAGTATCTTTTGGGCTTTCCGGATTGCCGGCATCAATACATGGGGAGGAACTGCTTAATTCATAGTTGGCGATACCCGCATTCCTATACTGTGGATCATCATTAAGATTGCCATTTCCTGTTAAAAAACCAGTATTGGAAAGACTGTAGCTAATATTTACCTCTGACAAATGATCCTCCCAGAAAGCCGAGGTAACTGAGTTTGAAAGAATGCTATTCTCAACATCGATCTTAGCGCCGCCAATCCCCGGGTTCTTTTCAAAGCAGGCAATGGCAAGCCCGTTACCATGGAAAGTAGTATGATCGACATCCGCATAAGAGCCCATGTCCTTGATCCCTATACCCTGAGCACAATAACTAATTATATTGTGTTCCACTATCGCCGTTGAACCTTGTCCGATCGAGATACCTTTATCAGAACAGTTGCTGATGATGTTGTTCGCAATGAAGATATCAACGCATCCTTCTCCCAGGTCAATGCCGTCACTGTTGGACCCTGTGAAACCATAAATTTTGTTTCCGGTAATAGCACCGTTGCTGATCTGGTCATAGTCTATAGCATCGGTATCTTCCGCATTATTGCCCCTTAAGGTGCAGTTCTCAACCAAGGCAGTATCGGCAGACTTTATGTTGATTATGTCACCAGTTATGGTAGTGGTCAAGCGGGAATTGCGGATCCAGATCCCGCCCCCCTCAGCATATAAAGGCTGGTAAACATCTTCAACAGTTAACCCATCAATGTCTACAGCAGAATTGAATATCGATATAGCTCCGAGATGTTTGGTCCGATCCTTACCAAAGGAAGTGTTGGCAACCAGGATGTTCATGATCAATGAGGTATCGGTCGCATTATGAAAGTTCACTGCCCCCCAGCGTTGTTCAGGGTTGAACCATGGATACCTCGCTGCTTGTTCTGGATTTGACCGGAATGAAACGGGCTCTTCGCTTGTCCCGTTAGCGATCATCCTCCCTTGTACGATCACATTGGTGCTATCAGACATCAGTATCTCCACGCCATTCTCAAGAACCAGGGTTATATTTGAATCCACTATCAGGTCATGAATGGCAAGGTAAGGACTATGTACCTGAAGGAGGGTTGTATCGCTATTGATATGTTTAGGAAGAATGTTCGAAGATTGGTCTATATCGAATTTCGGGTCAAGCAATGTATCCTGAGTGAGGTCAAGCTTGATCTCGTTTGAATTGCTAATTCCTTTCCACTCTGTAAAAAGGAGTATTCTTGAATCTTCTGGAAGATTAGAATTAATAAATTTAGATGGCTCATACATAGAAACATACCTAGAATAAAAACTTTCTTCTGTCTCTAGCCCAATAGCTACAACTAAATCCTTGGTATTTCCGCCAACCCATACTAGAAGGCTAAATCCGAATGTAAATATTAACAAAATTTTTAAAATTTTTGACAAGTAGTTATTTTTAAATAATTCTATTATAACATAAGATGATATTATTGCTATCAAAGGTACAGCGAAAAGTATTTGTCGAACAATTGATGACAGAAAGAACCACATAGTTACGTAAACAAATAATAAAAAAAATAATATATTAACAATTTTATTCTTTCTTAGAAAGAAATAAAGGGGTAAAAACGCCATAAAAAAGGGTCCAATTAATTCACCCTCAGCAACATTCCTACGCAATTGATCAGTTTGTGTTTGTACATTTATATCCCATGGTAGTCTTATATAGTTAATAATGCTTAACTCTCTTCCCAATTGCCTTATTGAATAATATTCTTGATGCTCTTTATCCCAATATTTCCCATCAAAAAAGTCATTAAAAAAAGGCCAAACAGGATTTCCAGTAAAGAAATAGCTTTTTATTAGCCATGGCATAAGGATTATAAAAACAATAAGAGAAAAAACAAGTACTTTGAAGAATATATTTTGGAAATTAAGCTTATTTTTTGCTAATCTTAAAAATAAGGTGTAAATAAGTAAAATTAAAATACCTATAAACGCTATTACAGCAAAAATTTTTGATGCTATACCTAAACCAATAAAGATTGATGACAATATTAGCAATTGATTCTTTTTTAAAGTAAAATACATAAATAAGCTATAAATTGACAAGAAAATGAATAACGCTACCTGAATATCTATGTAGGCTGTTGATACAAACTCAATCACCACAGGAAAACTATAAAAAATCAAAGAGGCCAAAATCGCTATTCTTGTATTAAAAAATTTTTTGCAAAAAGAGTAGATTGCTAACACCAATGTAACGCTTAATGCATACGCAAAAAGATTTGATAATATTCCGTTTTGTAATAAAAGTCCAATCAGGTTAATAAAATCAACTAGTGAGGGAAAGTTTGAAAAGTAATTATAAGGCAGATATATGATCTGATGATTTTCAATATATATCTTCGGGACTGCAAGATGGTAAGACAATGCATCAACGTTCCAAGGAGGAGAAAAGCTAATAATAAAATTAAGTACAACAAATAATAATAAAAACAGAAGCAGAAAAGTGAAGAAATTAAATCTTAATTTTTTTATAATATTTTTCAAATTTTTAGCGGATTGAAACAAAATTAATATTATCTTTATTATATCTTTAATTAATAAGATGAAAAGTAATAATAAAATTGAGATAAATATTGATTTGTACAATAATCCTATAACTCCCAAAAAAAATGTGGTGTATGCTAAAATAGCCAATCCTAAAGGTAAAGAAAATATGAAGCCTTCAAGATCAGGGAGTTTTATACCCATCAACTTTAAAATTTTTTGTCCTAATGCAATCGAAATTAATAGTACAAAAATAAAATAAAAAATCTCTAGCATTTTATTTTCCAACACTTAGTTTAATAATCTCTTTACCGCAAAGATAACCATTATATAAGAAATTGCTTAAGTTGGAGGAAGTTTTTGAATAGCCTTTTTCCCTGTCTGAAAATACATAACCTATTTCTTTAATTTTAAAACCTTTTTTAATTGATTCGTAAGGAAACCGTATACAATATTCTGCATGGCCTGTGGTCATTAATTTAATTTGTGAAAAAACTTCTTTTTTTACAGCATAAAATCCTGATGTCAAGTCTTTAACTTTCAATCCTAAAAAGGCATATGCCAAAATATTTACAAGCTTACTTGACAACACACGTCCAAATTGACGTTCGTCTTTTCCTCCTTTTACATAACGGGATGCTATAACAACATCATATTTTGGCAAATTACCTAATAACTTTGGAATTATACTTGGTGGGTGTGATAAATCACAATCAAGCCACAGTACAATATTTCCTTTTGATTCTTTTATTCCTCTCCAGATTGCAGAAGCAAGTCCTCCTTTTCGCATTCTCCTGATAAGATGCAAATTCTTGTATTTTTTTTGCAGCTTTTTGATCAATTTCCATGTCCCATCAGGACTATTATCATCGACTATGATTACTTCAAATAAATCTTTACCAGTGTGATGGTACACTTGTCTAATAAGTTCTTTGATATTGTCTTTTTCATTATATGACGGTATGACAACAGAAACTTTTTTTATTTTCATTTTTCTTGGATTATCCCAAATACTCCCAATTTTCTGTGATGATATAAGAAAAGAGCTTTCCCTCATTTGCCAGTTTTGGAAAGATATGCTTATCAAAAGTACCTTTTTTTGGAAGATAAGGAAAAATTTCTGGTTGGAAGATATATATTCCTGCATTTGTGAATTGGTTTTTTATCTTATTGTAAGAGATTATTTTGTTTCCTTCAACAACAATATTATCCGGAATGGTATTTTTTCTTGCAAGTGTTACTCCGATAGTTGCTATAGAGTTGTTTTGTTTATGCAGCTCTACCATTTCATTCAAATTAAAATCAAATTTAATATTAACGAAAATGAGAAAAAAGGTTTTATTTATTCTCCCTTCCAACAGTTTTAATGCCCCTGCTGTTCCTTTTAAATTTTTTTCTTTTATAATATGGACATCTAAATTTAAGCTCGATAATTTAATTTTAAGAGTTTCAAAGTCTTTATCTCCGATTATATATACTTCTTTAAGATCAAATTTCATCAATTTTTTTACATTTTCCTTAACTATTTTATCATCAATTTTGACATTATTGCCACCACCAAGAATAACAAGTTGATTAATAGCATGTCCTTTAAAATACTCATTTACAATAAATTCAAAAGCTTGGGATCGTTTTTTAATGGATTTGTTCGCTATCAGGTTATCTACTTTTGAAAGAAGATCCTTGTCTATAGATATAGATATTTTTTCCTGCATGATTGATTAGGCATTATATCCTATTTTAAAAATCTTGTTATTGGATATATAATGATATATAAATGAAATTAGTTATACTTATATATAACATAGTACTCATTATTCACAAAAGTAGGAAAAAGTAGGAAATTGAAATATGATGAGGTTGATGAAATGAATTGCAGATTATGCAAGAGTGAAAAACTGGAAATGTTCCTAGATTTAGGTTTTACACCTCCATCCGATAGTTTTCTTACAAAACCAGAGCTTAATAAACCAGAAATCTATTATCCTCTCAAGGTTCATATCTGTAAGGATTGTTGTTATATGCAGCTTGGTTATAATGTTCCTGGGGAAATATTATTCTGCAGAAATTATCCGTATGACAATTCCACATCAACTTCTTTTCGAAAACATTTTTTTGATCTGAGTAAAAAAGTTGCTGAACGATTTAAATTAGGTCAAAATTCTCTTGTAGTTGATATAGGCAGCAATGTCGGCATTTTATTATCCGCATTTAAAGAACTGGGTATGAAAGTTTTAGGCATCGATCCAGCAAGAAACATAGCCAGTAAAGCAATTGAAAAGGGTTTTGAAACTATTCCTGAATTTTTTAGTTCCGGGTTAGCAAAAAAAATAGTCAAAGAAAAGGGTAAAGCCTCAATCATTACAGCTACAAATGTATTTGTTCATATTCCTGATTTGGATGATTTCATGGAAGGTATAAAAATATTGCTTGACGAAAGGGGCATATTTATATTTGAAGTCCAGTATGCTGCTATTCTGATTGAAAATCTGTTATATGATATGATTTATCATGAGCATCTTGGTTATATGTCAGTTAAACCCATCATACCATTTATCAAGAAATTTGACATGGAAGTATTTGATATAGAGTTGGTAGATACTCATGGAGGGTCATTGAGGGTATATACCAACAAAAAAGGAAAACATGATATTTCACCCAATATTCAAGAGTTTATAGAAAAGGAAAATAAAATGAAGCTTTATTCTTTAAGTACCCTTAAAAAATTTGCAGAAGACGTTAAAAAACATCGTAATGATCTGGTATCATTATTATTAAATTTAAAAAAACAGGGAAAAACTATTGTAGGAGTGGGTGCACCTGCAAAAGGAAATACACTCTTAAATTATTGTAAAATTGATACTGGAATTTTAGACTATATAACTGAGAATGCTGAAACAAAAATTGGTCTTTATACGCCTGGAACGCATATCCCTATATATCCGGATGATAAATTAAAAGAAGATAAACCGGACTATGGACTTCTATTATCATGGAACCTCGCAAACGAAATTATGAAAAATCTTGACAGCTTCAAGAAACAGGGGGGAAAATTTATAATACCTATGCCTCATCCGAGAATTGTTGGCTAAAGGGGATTAAATATGAATATAGTTGTTAAAAAAATCAAACCGGAATTTGAAGATGCGCGCGGCCTTATTTTTGATTTAGTTGACAAAGAGCATATAAGCCACATTGGAATGATTACATCAAAAAAAGGATCTGTAAGAGGAAATCACTATCATAAAACTGCAAAACAAATTACTTATGTACTTTCTGGAAAGATTGAATTGACAACAAAAGACATTTCTAAAAAAGACTCTAAACCAGAAACCATAATTATGGAACAAGGTGATATTGTTACCATAGAGCCCATGATAGCCCATTCAATTAAAGCCTTGGAAGAAACAACCTTTTTGATATTTACAGATAAGCAAAGAAGCGATGGTGGGTATGAGGAAGATACTCATAGGGTTGATATGTAATTGTAATTAAAATGATACCGGTTTATGAACCATTTTTGAAAGGAAATGAAGTAAAATATGTCATAGACTGCTTTAAAAAAAACTGGCTTTCAGCATTTGGCGAATACAATTATAAGCTTGAGGAATCCTTTGCATCTTATTGCGGAGTTAAGTATGGAATTTCCGTGACAAGTGGTACTGCTGCCTTGCATCTTGCTGTTGCTGCATTAAAAATAGGAAAAGGAGACGAGGTAATTGTTCCTGATTTTACTATGATAGCGCCTGCACTCGCAGCAGCATATCAAGGAGCTAAGCCTGTTTTTGTCGATGCTGACCCAAAGACTTGGACTATCGATGTTCAAAAAATAGAAGAGAAAATAACAAAAAAGACTAGGGCAATCATACCCGTCCATATATATGGCCATCCTTGTGATATGGATCCGATTATGAAACTTGCAGAAAAATACAATCTTTATGTTATAGAAGATGCTGCAGAAGCGCATGGTGCTTTATATAATGGAAAAAAGATCGGTAGTTTTGGGAATATGAGCGCCTTTAGTTTCTATACAAACAAGGTAATAACCACGGGAGAAGGTGGTATAGTTGTTACCAACGATAAAAAGCTTGCAGACCGTGTAGAATGGTTAAGAAACTTCTGTTTTGATGAAGAGAGAAGATACTTTCATGAAGAAATAGGTTTCAAATATCCTTTGACAAACCTCCAAGCAGCTATTGGTGTGGCACAAATGGAGTATATTGAAGAAATAATAAAAAGAAAGAGAGAGATTGCGTATACTTACAATGAATTGCTTGGAAAAATACCTGGAATTGTCCTTCCTTATGAAGCTAAAAATGTCAGAAATATTTACTGGATGTACAGTATTTTAATTGAGGATGATTTTGGTATTTCTAGAGATAGGTTAAAAGAACTGCTTTATAAGAAAGGTATAGAAACGAGGTTTTTCTTCACAGGGCTACACAAGCAACCACCCTTTAAAACAGAAGGTAGCTTTCCAGTGAGTGAGAATCTTGAGAAAACTGGTATTTATCTACCGTGCAGTCCAAATATTACTCAAGAGCAGTTAGAATTTGTATCAACATCAATAAAAGGGGTATATGATAAAAAATAAGTTTTAAGTTATTCTTTTATTAAATAATTGGTATTAATAACATTTTTAGAGTGAGGTAATGTTGGAATGGAAATTGAAGAATATAAAAAAATGTATAACCTTGAGGGAACTCATTGGTGGTTCGTAAGCAAGAGAAAATTGATATTCTCATTTTTGAGAAAATACTATCCAAAAAAAGATATGAAAAGAAAAATATTAGATATTGGCTGTGGCACTGGGATTATATTAAACGAATTCAACAAGTATGGAAAAACTTATGGAATTGACTTATCACCCCATGCTATAAAATTCTGCAAGCTTAGAGGAATTAACAATGTCACGAAAAGTTCTGTGCTTAAAATTCCATTTGAATCAAACTATTTTGATGTCATAGGATGTTTTGATGTCTTGTACCACAAAGATGTAGAGGATGATGAAAAAGCATTAAAAGAGTTATCTAGAGTATGCAAAAAAGGAGGAAGAATATTTATAACTGATTCTGCATGCAAATTTCTTTTAGGAAAACATGACATTGCTTCCCATGCAAGAACAAGGTATAGTGCTAAGGAGATAAGGCAAAAGCTAAAATTTGCAGGCTTTAAAATTGAAAAGCTGACATATTACAATTTTTTCCTTTTTCCTCTTGTATTATTAAAAAGAAAATTGAGCATTCTATTTAATACAAAAAAATCTACTGATTTAAAAAAGGAAAACCTTGTGGTGAATTCATTACTGAAATTTATATTGTCTATAGAAAGGGCTTTATTGAAATGGATAAATTTTCCTTTTGGAGTATCTATATTTTGTGTAGCAAGGAAATTATAAACAAATTAAACAATATAACGAATATTTCCTAATAATCATTGTACATCATAAATAAATATCGAATGACCAATTTTTTCTATAGGTTCATAGTTCTCAAGCCAATTGTAACAAGTTTTATTGAACAAATGAACATTTAGAAGGTTTGTAACGCTAATAGCTATAATGCCCCTCCTCTCCGAACAGTCCTCATGCCTTTCTTCTAAATAAAATGTATAATCTGGGTCCCATGGTTGAAAGTAAGGGGAAGGCATATATTCATATGAGACATTATAGTACTTTGGGTCAATAGAACCAAAATAGCTTAGTTTAACCTTATCAATATTATTTCTTTCCATAAATTTTTTCAGACCTTCCAAATCCTGACCCCAATCTATATCTGTACCGCCGCTTATGTTCCAGCCGTTATTAGGTCCTAAGCCAAGTATGTTTATATAAGAAAGATAAAAAGGTGCAATCAATATAGTTGATAATATATAAAAAAACAGTAAAATATTAATTGCTAAATTAAAATATATTTTTCTTCTAATCTTAATATTGATTATATTGCTGGCTAATACAAAAATAAAAGGATATATTGTAAATATATGCTTTATGCCTGCCATTTTATCGGTATTGGAAAATATTATGAAAATTAGCAATAATGGTGCTATCAAAGATAAGTATGTTACGATGTCTTTTTTTTGGAGTTTTTTATGAAATATTAAAAGCATGAGAAGAATTATTAATAAGGGTAAACTTGTTTTTAGTAAGAATGATACTATCGGAAAATACCACACTACACCCTCAGTAATATTTCCAAAAACGTACCCAGAACCTTGCTGAAGGGATAAATAAAAAATAGTTCCTATGGTACCAATAAAAACAGGTGTTGGAAATGGAACCTTATCGTAAATAAAAAGCAGGGTTTCTGAGAAAGGTAATTTACTCAACTCTGATCTGGCCTTTTCTGAATAATGGCTTGGGGGTAAAATGTCATTAAATGTACCAAATTGAAATTTATGAAATATGAGTATTAAGAAAAATGCGATAATAAGTATAACAAAAAAATATTTAATTAATGTTTTTGTTTTGATATTATTTTCTTTCTTATAAACAGCCGTAAATCCTATTATAATATAAAGAGGAATTAACAAAATAGCTGTTGTTTTTGATAATTGCGCCAAACCGAAAAAAATTCCGGTAAGTACAAGATTTTTTGTACACGGTTCTTTCATAAGTTTCCAAAAATAATAAGTAGCAATAAAGATCATCATTGCCAAAACAAAATCAGATACAGCCAAACCGGAATAAGCTATTATAGTAGGATTAAAAGAGTAAAATAGTAACGCTATTATGCCGCTTTTTTTCCCATATAGTTGTGTAGCCCAGCTAAGAACATAAAAAGCAAGTATTACGGAAAGAAAAATAAAAGGTAGTCTGGATACAAACAAAATTTTTTTAAAATCATATCCTGAATGAAACAAGACTTTTGATCCTATGTCGAAGCACTCTATACCTCCAGTTTCTGGAGGGAACCATATACTTTTGTCAAATTTCAAAGGAAGCAAAAAAATGCTATTGATGTAATAAGACAATGGTGGATGGTCCATTAACAGCATATATCTCATATAACCTGTGTCAAATATTGCTTTCCCGTGGCCTATGAAACAAGTTTCATCATATGTTACTGAACTTTGATTTATGCCTATGATCCCCTGTACAATCAATGATGTTATAAGGGCTAAAATTATAAAAATTTGTGGCTTTGAGTATTTTTTAAAAAGCATTTTAAAGGCTATAAATTCGAGATATTGTCAATAATATTACCCTAATACTAATTAGGATACATATTTAAATATATAGGTATTCCCGAGGAATATGAAAATAGTAGTCACTATACCTGCTTTTAACGAAGAAAAGACAATAGGAATCCTAGTTAATAAAGTCCATGAAGTAATGAAAAGTAATAGATACAATTACAAAATTTTGGTTATTGATGATGGCAGCAAAGATAAAACAGCAAAAGTTGCAAAAGATTCAAAAGCAATTGTTTTTTCTCATCCAAAAAATTATGGCTTAGCAGATGCTTTTAGAACAGAAACAGAAAAGGCTTTAGAATTAGGTGCTGATGTAATTGTTCATATAGATGCTGACGTGCAATATCAACCAAAAGAGATTCCAAAATTAATTAATGAAATTAAAAACAATTATGACTTAGTTCTAGGAAGTAGGTTTAAAGGTAAGATAGAGAGTATGTCATTTATAAAAAGACTGGGTAATAAAGCTTTCTCAAGAGTAATTTCCAACATAACAGGAATCAAAATTTCAGATGCCCAAACAGGTTTCAGAGTTTTTACCAGAGAGATTGCAAAAAAGATAAAGATAAACTCGAAACATACCTATACGCAGGAGCAGATTATACGCGCTGTAAGAGAAAAATATAGAATTAAGGAAGTCCCAATTTATTTTGCAAAAAGAAATGGAAGAAGTAGGCTTATAAGCAATCCATTTGCATATGCAATTAGAGCATGGATAAGTATAATAAGAACTTACAGAGATTATGAGCCATTAAAGTTTTTTGGTGCTATGGGGGGAATAATATTTGCATTGGGTTTTGTGCTTGGTCTTTATTTAGTATATATCCAAATTTTTGCAGAAGGGGTAAACAGACATTTGGGTTTAATGATGCTGGATATATTAATCCTAAGTATAGGCCTACAAATAATAATATTCGGATTTATAGCAGATATGCTAAAGAAATAAAATGCTTGGAGAATTCTTTTTAATACGGGGAAAAATACTTAGATTATTGGAAGGTTTATTCAAAAACTCTGACATTATTCTTGATATTGGATGCGGAGAAAAGCCATATTATCATAAAAGCATAAAAGCAAACATAGTATGTACGGACATAAGGCAAACAAAAAAAACTCAGGTTATATGTGATGCCATGTCTCTTCCATTAAAAAAATCTAAATTTGATGGTGTTATATGCGTAAGTTCATTATATTATTACAAAAATCCTTTCCAAGCCATAAAACAAATTTCTAATGTATTAAAGAAAAATGGGAAGCTTGCTCTAGTAACTCCTTTTATCTATCCAATCCACGATGCTCCTTATGATAAATACAGATTCACGAAATATGGATTAAGGGAAATTTTGAAAAATGAATTTGATGTAAAGAAAATAAAGGCAATAGGTGGTATCTTCAACCTTGCTACGGTATTTTTCCATTCATTAATAAAAGGGGTTCCTCTAATTGCTCCTAAATCTATAAGAAAAACTGTTAGTTTTTTGACAATTATAGTTTTCTACCCATTTTATATTGTGGCTCAGTTAATAAGCCTGCTGGACTTCTTAGATAGATCAGATAGATGGCCGACATATTATTTTACTATAGCAACTAAGAAATAACTAATATTAACTATTAAAAACATTTATAAATGCACTATTTTTAACCAACACTATGATTTTTGAAGAAAATAAAACAATTGAAAAAATAGGTGAGAAATTAGGTTACATATTCAGTTATTTCTTGTTTACAACTATTTTATTTTTTATATTAGTGATGCTGAAAAAGATCCCTGAATCATGGTCTTACACCCATGTTATGGGAATTGTAATATTAATTGCCTTAGTTGGTGTTATAATAAAAAGATTTTTGAAATGAGAGAATTAAAACGATTTTTTATAGGATTTAAGAAAGGTATGGGAAACTTTGGCTATAATATTGCTTTGATAATCAACACAATTTTATTAACATTTGTATATCTAATTGGGGTCGGATTAACTTCTATTTTTGCAAAAATTGTGGGAAAACATTTTCTAGAAATGAAATTATCAAAAAAAGGAACTTATTGGTCAGATTTAAATCTAAAAAAGAAGCCTATTGAAGAATATTACAGACAGTTTTAAAATAATTTTATATGAAAGGGGATTATATTTACGATAAATGATGGCATCTAAAAAAAATGAATTTATATTAGGAATTTCATGTTATTACCATGACTCATCTGCAGCTTTGCTAAAAGACGGCATCATTGTAGCTGCAGCTCAAGAAGAAAGATTTACAAGAAAAAAGCACGATACCTCTTTTCCAATCAATGCTATAAAGTATTGTCTTAAAAGTCAGAGCATTTCTATTAATAGTATAGAGTATATAGGATTTTATGAAAAACCGTTTCTGAAATTTGAAAGAGTTTTATCACAACATCTAGAGATGTTTCCAAAAAGTTTTAAGGCATTCGTAAGCTCTATGCCTTCTTGGATTAATGAAAAATTAAGAGTAACAAAAACAATAAAGAAAAAGCTAAAGTACAAAGGAGATGTCTTGTTTATAGAGCATCATCTTGCGCATGCTGCAAGTGCTTTTCTTGTAAGCCCTTTCAAAGAAGCTACTATTTTTACAACAGATGGTGTGGGTGAATGGACCACTACAACTTATGGTTATGGAAAAGGCAACGACATAGAGTTGATGAAAGAAATTAAATTTCCTCATTCCGTTGGATTATTGTATTCAACAATAACAGCTTATCTTGGCTTTAGCGTGAATAATTCTGAATATAAGGTCATGGGATTGAGCCCTTACGGCAATATGGACAAAAATACCAATCCTTATTACAAAAAACTAAAGCAAGTTGTAGATATTAAGGAAGATGGAAGCTTTAGGTTTGATATGAAGTATTTTATCTACCATTATGCTGACAGAATGCCATCAAAAAAATTATGCAAACTTCTAGATGGACCTATAAGAAAACCAGAATCTGAACTAACGCAAAGACACAAAGATATTGCTGCTGCACTTCAATTAATCACAGAAGAAATCCTGACTAAAATTCTTAACCATATCCATAAAGAAATAAAATGTGACAATGTAGTTCTTGCAGGAGGTGTTGCATTAAATAGTGTCTATAATGGAAAAATATTAAGAAATACCTCTTTCAAAAAAATATGGATACATCCAGATGCTGGTGACGGCGGCACAAGCATAGGAGTTGCTTCTTACATTTATCATACTATCCTTGGCAATAAAAGAAATTATATATTTAGAGATGCTTACCTTGGCCCAAAATTTTCTACACAAGAAATAAAATTATTTTTGGACAAGAATAAAATAAAATATTCTGAATTTAAAAGTGATGGAGATCTAATAAAGACCACAGCAAAGATGATTTATGATAATTATGTTGTAGGATGGTTTCAGTTGGGAATGGAATGGGGACCAAGGGCATTAGGAGCCAGAAGCATATTGTCAAATCCATGCACTTCAAAAATGAAAGAGATACTCAACCAGAAAGTAAAGCATAGGGAAAAGTTCAGGCCTTTTGCTCCTGCTGTTTGTGAAGATGATGCCTTGAAATATTTTGAGTGCGACATTCCTGTACCAGAGCCTACTGATTTTATGCTGATGGTTTATCCAATCAAAAAAGGATGGCAGAAGAAAATACCGGCTGTAACACATGTTGATGGCTCTGGCAGATTGCAAACCATAAGAAGATATCAAAATTCTTTATATTATGATTTGATTAAAGAATTCGGTAAACTATCCGAAATACCCATAATAATAAACACTTCCTTTAACATAAGGGGGGAACCAATTGTCTGTACACCTTACGATGCATATAAATGCATGATGGGCACAGGCATAGACTACATTGTAATGGACAAGTTTTTGATAAAAAGAGAAGACAATCCTCAGGATATGTGGGACAGTGAAAAATATGCGAAAGATTAAAAAATTTTTAAAGATTTACAAGACAACCTCAGTAATCATCTTAAATACAATTATATTATTTATTCTGGTTAATATCTTTCTATATATACTAATTACTAAATTTGATGAGAATGTAAGAACTCCATTAACTTATGGAATAGGAAGTTTAAAGATGGTTTACCCTAATCTTTCAGAGAGTGAGATAAAAAGTTTGGTGCGTGAAAACTGGAATATTAAATGGGAGTATGAACCTTTTACTCAATTCACTTATACTCCTAAATCTGGGAAATATGTTAATATTGATATAAATGGTTTCAGGCATATCGGAAATCAATGTAAATATCCGATTAATTTTAATAATTATAATATTTTTGTCTTTGGAGGTTCCACAGGTTTTGGTGTTGGAGTCGCAGATAACGAAACAATAGCTTCAAAAATTCAATCAAAACTGAAGAAATATAATTCTAACGTGTGTGTATATAATTTTGCTAGAGGTTTTTATTTTAGCAGTCAAGAGAGGGCTCTATTAGAATCATTGATTCTTAAAGACCAAGTGCCAAATATGGCAATTTTTATTGATGGGATTAATGAATTTTTTTATGCAGATTCTGAACCTGCATTCACAAAATCATTAAAGGATTTTATGGGGGGCAAAAATAAATTGCGTATTGCCTTATCATATCTCCCGTTAACAAAAGTCTACAATTTTTTGAATCCTTTCAGCCAGGAGTTACAGTCTAAAAAAGAGGAAGAACTGAAAGGAACAGTCCAAAGATACTTCACTAACAAAAGAATTATTGAAGCTATAGGCAAAGAATACAATATAAAAACTCATTTCGTCATCCAGCCCGTCCCAACATATAAATATGACTTATCAAACCATATAATTTTTAAAAATAACACAACTATCCTTGATAAAGAAGTAAATAGTTTATTGGGTTATAATATCCTTGAGAAGCAGTATCATAATTTAAGGGGCAAGGACAAAAAGAATATTATATGGCTTGCAGATATGCAAATTAATAAAAATGAGAATCTTTATGTAGATGCTGTACATTACAATGCTGATTTTAGTGATGATATTGCCGCCGAGATAGTAAATATTATAAAACCAGATTTATTAAGGTAATGGAAAATGTCAAACAACAAACCGCTTTTAGGAGAGATCTGGGACTTTTTGAAAGTTAGAAAAGCGTGGTGGCTTGCCCCCATAATAATTATGCTGATTTTAATTGGTATATTGATTATATTCGGACAAAGCAGCGCGCTATCCCCATTCATGTATGCTCTATTATAAAAATTTAGAACAATTAAAATGACCGAAGCAAGCCTAAACAATAACATAATACTAAGTCAAAAGGTAAGGGATTTTTACAATGAAACGCCTTTTCCTGACTATAGCTTAGATAAATTTAATGACATAGATGAATTAATATTGGCTTCCTACCCTTTTGCTGAAATATTAAACAGAAGCATACCAAAAGATGCTTCAATAATTGATGTTGGCACAGGTACAGGCCAATTATCTGCATTTTTATCAGTTGGAAGAAAATGTGTCTGGGGTATAGACTTTTCTGATAGTTCACTAAATAAAGCAAAACTATTGAGGCAAAAATTGAAGTTGGATTCTTGGTATTTAAAAAAAGTAGATATTTTAGATGAAAAACAAATTGATAATATTGGAATGCAATTTGACTATGTTTTATGCCTAGGAGTTTTACATCATACAACAAACCCTTACGGAGCTTTTAAAAACATATTAAAGTTACTTAAGCCAAATGGCTTCGTAGCAATCGGATTGTATAATAAATTTGGTAGGATAGCTTTAAAAACAAGAAAATTGCTTACAAAAACTATATTTAGGAATAATGATAAAGTTAAAGATATGTTCATAAAAATGCAAATTGGGGATATCAAAGATAAAGAAAGAGCAAGGGGGTGGTGGAATGATCAATACTTGCACCCTCATGAATCAGTTCATACAATAGGGGAGGTTTTGAAATGGTTTAAGAAAAATGACATAGAATACTATCAGACAATTCCATCCCTAAATTTCTTTGATGAGGGTGATATGGAGATAGCCGGTGTGTGGAACAGAGATAATGGAAAATATCCTAACTTAATAAAAAGAGCCATAAAACAACTATCTTGGATTTATAAAACTCATCGTGAAGGGGGTTATTGGATTACATTCGGCAAAAATAACCCTATTAAATGAAAGATAGGTATATCATGCTCCCAGATTAAAATCTAATCACTAAAAATGACAAAAAATAAGTCCTTATTAAAAGAAGTTTGGGAGTTTTTGGTGGTCAGAAATGCATGGTGGTTTGTTCCAATAATTATTCTGTTAATTTTAGCTGGTGTATTAATTATTTATGGAAGCAGCAGCGCGCTATCCCCTTTCATTTATGCACTTTTCTAAGAAACAATATAATTATTGTTCAGTCTTTCGTAAGCCTCTCTTAGTGTAACAAACTCAACATTATCATACTTTTTTGCAAAAGATATAAATGCATCTAAATCCCTTAATGCCTGTACAGAGTTTCCGTCCTTAGTTGTTGCTTCGGAACTATGTGTCATAACAACAAAAGGGAATGGTTTTTTTGATCTGTCTGCTTTTTTGTAATATTCCATAAATGCCTTGTTAAGCAAAATCGAGTATATGGGATCGGCCCTTATCTTTGAACCAAAAAAATCAAAAGTTGCAATAGGAATTTCCACGATATTTGAATTGTTGTGATTTATTGTTTGATAATTAGATATACTCAACTTCCAGGGGTAATGCCTATTTACTTTACTCCAATCATGCTTCATTGTATCGAGAGTATGCCCTTTTATACCCGGAACAGCAGAGCTATCAACCTTAAAACCTGTTTTATTTAGTGCTTTTGATCCTTCAGAATCCAAGGCCCAGTTACCCCACCTGAAGCTTATAAGGTCTTTGTAGGTTGTTTTACCAAGATTTTCTTTAATCAATTCTTTCCCAGCATTAATTATTCTTAATTTCTCTTCATAATTGTAAAAAAAAGCGCTCGTTGCATCAAACTTCTTTGAAAGTTTTTTTTGTATTGAAAAATCAGAATCTGGATGTAAATGTAATCCTATCTCGTGTCCTTTCCTGATTACATTGTTAAGCTCTCTTTTTATCTGTTTATAATCTCTCCCTTCAGCTGAGAAGCATTGGGTAGAGAGAAAAAAGGTTGTTTTGATTCCATGTTTATCAAAAATTCTCATCAGGTTTCTAATACCATAATAATAACCGACAAATGCTCTTGGATTTTCTATTTGCCAAACTCTTCTTTGATTTTTTTCGACATAGCCTGCTTCTGTATCTATGGTTATTACAACAAGAAAGGGACATTTCCTAGAAAGCTTGTCATTACTAGTATCCTTAAGATTTCTTACTCTAACACCAATAGACAAAAATCGTAAAATATTTCTTCCCAATTTACTGGAAAAAAATATATACCGTAGTAGTTGGATTTTTAAACCTATTTTCATTTTAGCAAATCCCCATATATTTTTATAAATTCTTTTGATATCTTATCCCATGAATAATTTTTTCTTATAAATTCAGCAGCATTATTGCCGAGTTTTATTGATTTTTTTCTGTTTTTTAGTAATGCAATAATTGCATTAGATAATTTTTGATGATCTTTTTGCCTAATTAAAATACCATTATAATTATTTTTTATTACAAAAGGTATTCCGCCTACATTAGTCCCTACAACCGCACATCCTGATGCCATTGCCTCTAAAAGTGACAGGCCAAGTGCTTCCGTACCGGTTTTAGTTGAAAGTGAAGGCATAACAAAAATGTCTGCAAAATTATAATATTTGGAAATTTTTGCCACAGACATAGAACCAAGAAATTCTACATGTTTCTCTATCTTATTATTATGCGATTTTTCCTGTAAAATTTTTCCGTATGGGCCTTCTCCTATAATCAATAACTTTACTTTAGAATCATATTTTATTATTTCTGGCATTGAATCGATAAGATATTGTAACCCTTTTTGATCACTTAATCTGCCAACAAAAAGCAAAATTTTGTTTTTTGTATATTGTTTTGGTTTTCTGACTTTCCTCTTTTTGAATAAATTGACATCAACACCCATAGGGATTACCTTAATTTTGGATATATAATTGGGAAATCTTTGTACTAATTCATTTCTTGTTGCATTGCTGTTTACAGTGACATAATCTGAATTTTTCATAACAAAATTTTGTAATTTTTTGAGTAATTTATTTTTCAAGGGAAACAAATCACTTCCATGTATAGTAACTAATAAGGGTATTTTGAGTAATTTCTTTAGAAAAACACCAACAAAACCCTGTGGCAAAATCCAATGTGCATGAATCATATTAATATGATCTTTTTTCACAATTCTGTATGATGTAAAAAATTCAGAAGCAACAAGTAATGGCATCTGTATCTTTGCCAGGAAACTTTTTTTCATATTAGGTATTATCCCGCCTTCATAGCATAATTTCTGCAAACTTTCCGGCTTAAAATACGCAAATCTCCTGATCTCTAGTTTTCCCATATTTTCTCTCTTAGACGCTTTATTATAATGTGGAGCAAGGACTATTATTTTATATCTGGCTGCAATTCTATTAGACAATTCATATACAAACCCAGGCGTTGTGTCATTTATCCATCTGGGGAATGTAGTAGCTATTACCAGTACTTTTTCTATCATGGTCGTGGATATAATACCTCAATATAAATATGTTTTCAAAAAGGTTTTTAAATACAATAAAGTAACCTCTGGGCATGCAAGTGGTAATTTTATGCGGGGGTAAAGGTACTAGATTAAGTGAGTATACTGATGAAATCCCCAAGCCATTAGTTCAAATAGGAGATAAACCTGTACTCTACCATTTGATGAGCCTTTACGCAAAAGCCGGGCACAAAGACTTTATTTTATGCCTGGGCTACAAAGGAAACAAGATCAAGGAATATTTTAAAGATATTAAAAAATTTAAAAATATTGGGAGATGGAATATTGATTTTGTTGATACTGGAGAGAATTCAAACAAGGCTGAAAGGTTGATGAAAATTAAAGACAAAATAAAAGAAAATTTATTCCTTTTATCATATGGTGATGATTTATGTGATGTTGATATTAATAAGGTTATAGACCTCCACAAAGAAAAAAATAAAATTGTGACTCTAACGGCAGTTAGATTACAATCTCCATTTGGAGTATTAGAAGTAGATATTAATAATAAAGTGGTTACTGATTTTAGAGAAAAACCAAGACTTAAACAGCTTATGAATGGTGGGTTTTACGTAATGTCCAAAGAAATTTTCAATCGCATTAGACCGGGAGATGATTTAGAGAAAGAAACTTTTAAGGAGCTTGTAAAAGACGAAGAGATTGCTTATTTTGAGCACGATTCCGAAGGTTTTTGGAAATCAATGAATACACTAAAAGATGTAATAGAATTGAATGAATTGTATGAGAAAGGTAATGCACCATGGATAAGATAAACTGGAAAGATGCGAATGTGCTTGTAACAGGGGCTGATGGATTTATTGGCAGTCATGTAGCTAAAGCATTAATTGAAAAACATGCGCAAGTAACAACCATAGTAAGGGACATGAAAAAATATAACAATATTGATACCCTAAATATAAAAAATGAAATAAATATAGTCAATGGTAACTTAGTTAATTTCAAAGATTGCGAAAGGGCCATTAATGAATATGACATTGAATTTTGTTTCCACATAGCTGCACAGGCTATAGTTGGCCCGGCTAATAGGAGTCCTTTGTCGACATTTGAATCTAACATAAAAGGAACATGGAATATTCTGGAATCGTGCAGAATATCAAAAACTGTTAAAGGGCTTGTAGTTGCCTCATCAGACAAGGCTTATGGACAGCAGGAAAGGTTGCCTTACACTGAAGACTCTCCTTTAAATGGGTACTTCCCTTACGATGCTTCTAAAGCTTGTGCTGAATTACTTGCAAAGAGTTATTTCATGACGTATAAGCTTCCTCTGGCAATAACAAGAAATGCAAATACTTATGGTCCTGCTGACATGAACTTAAGCAGAATAATTCCTGATGTGATTACAAGATTGATAAGAAATGAACAGCCCATAATAAGAAGTGATGGGACCCCTGAAAGAGATTACATATACATAAAAGATGCTGTAAATTCTTACTTAACTCTTGCAGAAAATCTACATAGAGAAGATGTTATAGGCCAAGCTTTTAATTTTGGTACTGGAAAACCTATTAGTGTTTTGGACTTATACAATAAAATCATCAAGCTTATGGATAAAAATGCTAAGCCAAAAATCCTTGGAGAGGCAAAAAATGAAATAGACAAACAATATCTCGACTCTCAAAAGGCAAAGAAAATTCTCAACTGGGAAGCTGGGTACGATCTTGATTCTGGCTTAAAAGAAACTATTGAATGGTATAGAAATTATTTCCAAAAATGAAGATTCTTGTTATTATGAAGCGCTTTGGCGCAAATAAAGATATGGTTATGCAAAACTTTGGACGTCAAGTAAGACTTTTTGAATCTCTTTCAAAACATGGCCACAATATAGATTTTCTTTGCCCGGATTATAAAAAATATGAAAACAAAGACATAAAAAAAGGAAAGATAAATTATTACATAAGGCCATATTCAATTATAAACCACTTTAATTTCGCAAAAGAACTGAAGATTCTGATAAAAAGACATAAATATGACATTATTGTAGGAACAACAGACCCTCTAATCGGTATTTTCGGCTATTTTTACTCTAAAAAGTTCAACATAAAATATATCTATGATATTCAAGATGAATATAGTGACTATGATACGTATAAGCTTCCTTTTGTGAAATATTTTGATAGGATAGCAATGAAAAATTCTGATATTGTTCTTACAGTAAGCGACTCATTAAATCAGCACGTAAAAAAAATTAGGAAAAAGCCAACTTACACTATACAAAATGGAATCGATTTAAGATATTTCAAAAAAATAGATAAAAATAAAGCGAGAAAGATATTAAATCTTCCAAAAGGGAAAATTATAATTTTTATCGGAGCCCTAACAAAATTCAAGGGGGTAGATATACTCATTGAAGCATTTAAAGAAATTAAAAACACTATTCCTGACGCATATTTATTATTAAGTGGAGCGATTTATAAAGATATAAATATTAACCATGATTCGGTAATCTACAGGAAATATCCTAAAAGAGAGGATGTTATTACAGCATTAAATGCGGCAGATGTTGCAGTTATACCGAATAGAAAGGATACCTTTTCAGAATATTGCTTCCCATATAAACTATTGGAGTATATGTCGGTAAATGTTCCCATAGTAGCGACTGCCGTTGGTGATGTTGCTGAAATACTAAAGCCTTTCAAAGGAAGCTTATGTATACCCAATAATGTAAATGACCTAAAAGCCAAAATATTTATTCAACTTAAGAAAAAAAACATAAATTACAGAAAAATTGCTATGAATTATACTTGGGAAAAGCTTTCAAAAAAATTGGACAATATCATTACTGGATTAAAATAAAATTTAGTTGTTGAATTTAGTCTTCTGTATATTTAATAAGTTCATTACCTACTAAAATTGCAAATAATTTGTATCCATTTTCATTAAAATGCGGATCATGTCTAAAATATAAATTACTTATTTTTAAATTCCTCATTTCTTTTGTAACATCAATATAAGATATATTGAGAAATTCAGCCACAGTTTTTAATACTTTATTTGGCTTATCTACATCAGTATTTATATCAAAAAAATCTTTGAATTCTTCTGGATAAATCTGTTTTTTATCTGGGACATAAACTATTAGTAATTTAGAGTTACCAGAATTTTTTTTAAATTCTTTAAATAAAGCGGCTGTTTTTGTCCATTCCCTGCTTTCTTTTGTTTGACTTTTTAGAAAAACCTTATAATCAAAAGATTTTGTTTTTTTATTTTCATCAAAATATGTTGCAATATTAGAGAAAGTCTGTCTAATTAATCTTAATGTTTTAGTCCTAAATAATTTTGTATAAGTATATAATTTCCAATTTGGAAGTGCCTCATAACGATATTTTTGTATTAAATTTCCGTAAGCAACCTTTCTGTCAGTAAGACCATAATTATCTTCATTGTCATTTAAAAAATAGAAAATAATTGTCATATCAGGATTATAATTTTTGCCTTTTGTTATAAAATAATGTAGCTGATTGTCTTGACCATAAGCTGGAACCCCGGCTTTAATAATCTCTACATCTAATTGTTTTTCAATTATGCTTAAAAATGTGTCATTTATATCAACTCCTTGTCCAAATGCAAAAGAATCTCCTAAAGCGAGAATCCTAAAATTGTCGCTAGTTTGCTCATGCTCATAATCTCTTAACCCATTAGAGTTTGTCCTAATATCTATATCATACTCGCCAACCATCTTCCCTATAAAATTTGGAGTCATCCTAAAATCCAGCGGGGCTTCAGCATTTTCAAATAATTCTGAGGGGTAAATGTAATAAAAAGTAAATTTTGGGAATAGGTTTAGAAATATCTCCAGAAGTATAAGCATAATAATTAATATAAAGATGCTCAAAATTATATTGGAAATAATCTTATTGTGTTTCATATTTTATTTACCTAAGCAATTTTTTTAGGACCGTAAATTCTATACCTATTTTCCTTTCAACAGCTTCTAATATTGCAATATCGTCTTCCGAAAAGGACTTAAAAATAATAAGTAATATAAAATATATTAGCATATAAGCTGCCAATGCGGATATAAATATGTATATATTGTAAGCATTGACTAATCTAATCCCATAAAAAAATGTTACTAATGCTATCATACTTGAAAAAATAAACTTGGAATAAAGTATTTTATTGTAACCAAATTTAAGCATTCTTCTAAAATAAGTCAATCTTACTAAAGACAGAATCAAAAGTGAAAATGTCGTTGCAATTGCAGCTCCTACTATACCTATAAGAGGGATTAATATTATATTAAGTATAACATTCATTAGAAATACAAATAATGTTAAGACTCCTAAAAATTTTGTTTTTTTAAAGGTTCTCAATCCCTGCTCCGCCAATCCAAATGCTGTAATAATGAAGTATCCTATAATGAGTATTGACAAGGGTAAAGCTGCCCCTTGATAATCCTCTCCAAAAACTAAAGAGATTATTGGAGAGGGAAATACCAAAACAATGATGAATAAGGGAAATGCTATAATAAATATCCACCTGGAGACTATTTCAAAATTTTTTCTAATCAAGTTTTTAGCTTTCTTGGCGTATAACTCCGATATTATCGGATAAAATATATCTCCAAATGACATCCAAAATATCATGAGAGCAGAAGCTATTATGTAAGCTACATTATATATCCCCACATCTGTACTGGATTTGAAAATACCTATGAATATTGTATCTGTCCATGCGAGAGCTGTCCCAAGTATTCCGACTAAAATCAATGGAGAAGAAAAAGAAATGAGTTGTTTAAAATCAAATTTAGGCTTTAGTGATTTTTTTAAGATGTCTTTTACTTTTGAGGTTAGCAACAACGTTCCTATCATAAATGATACAATTAAGGAAACGACATAGACCCAACTGATTGCGTATAATGATGCCGAAACAGAAATAACTGCAATAAGCAACACCAGATTTAATATTTTCTCAAATACACTCTCCGATATTATAACAAATTCCGGCTTCTTGAATGCAAAAAAATAATACTTTAAGAGTTGGGTAAGTACACTGAATGGAACTCCTAAAGAAAAAATAGCAATAATTGTATTAAGTCCTTGTATGTTGAATATTTTCTCTGCTATAATATTGGAAGAATAATACAAAAACAATAAGATTACAATACTTAGGGATATTGTGATAATAAAGCTTGAGATCAGTAGCCCTTTGACTTTTTCATACTGTTTTTTAGCAAGATAATGATTTATAAATTTGCCAATACTTTGGTGTATACCTACAAGCCCAAATAATGATGCAACGTTAAGTATAGTTATTCCTAAAGTAAGTAGTCCATAATCTGCAGGTCCCAAATACCTAGCTGCTAATATCTTATAAAAAAGAAATGCAATAGAGGAGAATATTATCCCAATAAATATTATAAAACCTCCTTTTGCAACTTTCTTTATTGCATAGTCTTCTAATTCGTTCATAGTGGGATAGAAACTTCTAGGATTAAAATATTTACTCTTTATACAACAAAGCCTATTATTTGTTGTACCAATTAATAGTCTTCTGTAGTCCGTATTTTAGAGAGATTTTTGGTTCCCATCCAAGATTTTTTTTTGCTTTACGTATATCAGGACATCTAACATGAGGGTCATCCACAGGAAGCTTCTTAAATACGATTTTACTCTTACTCTTCGTTAATTTCTTTATAATTTTCGCAATCTCTATTATTGTATGCTCATCAGGATTACCCAAATTTACAGGTTCATTAATATCAGACATAATCAGTTTGTATATACCTTCTATTAAATCACTAATATAACAAAAGCTTCTTGTCTGCTTACCACCCCCATAAACAGTAATGGGTTTATTGCTTAATGCTTGATTTATGAAATTTGGAACGGCTCTACCGTCATCTTTTCTCATTCTTGGGCCATATGTATTAAAGATTCTAACTATTCTTATATCGACCTTATGTATTCTATGGTAGGCCATAACAAGTGCTTCTGCAAATCTTTTGCTTTCATCATAACATCCTCTAGGTCCAACAGGATTGACATTACCCCAATAACTTTCAGGCTGCGGATTCACCAATGGGTCACCATAAACTTCTGATGTAGAAGCTAGCATGTATTTTGCTTTTTTTGCTAAAGCCAGGCCTAGAGTGTTGTGTGTCCCCAGACTCCCGACTTTTAAAGTCTGTATTGGAATTTTTTGATAATCTACAGGACTTGCAGGAGATGCAAAATGTAGAACATAATCCAATTTTTCATCAATTTTTATATGGTTAGATACATTATGATTTATGAATTTAAACTTTTTATTAGTTAACAAATGTTGAATATTGCTGTTATTTCCTGTTATTAAATTATCTACACAAATAATTTTGAAATTTTTATCTAACAAGAAATCGCATAAATGGCTTCCTATAAATCCAGCACCTCCTGTCATTAATACAGTTTTCATCCTATTCTCTAAAGTGTTTTTTTGCTCTTTCCAGCTGCTCAAAGCTTCCTACGTCATACCATTTTTTGTCAGTAACGTAAGCATAAACTCCTTCCCTTTTATGCAGCCATTCAATGAAACTTCCGCTTTTATCAGGACTATTTCCTTGATCAATATATTTTTTAATTAAAGACAATGTTTTTTTTGGGAATAAATAAATTCCTGTTGAAACGAGAGTAGATTTTGGGTTGCTTGGTTTTTCTTCAAAATTTACAACAATATTATCCCTAATATCAACAACTCCATAATTCTTTGCTAATTCAGAGTCTTTAACATCATAAAGCACTATAACATTATGATTTGTCCTCTTAAATATGTCAACAACTTCCTTTAGAGATAGCTCAAATAAGTTGTCACCCGCTATTACGATTATGTCATTTTCTATATTTTTTGTTTTTATTGCATAATTTATGTCCCCTAAGGCTCCTAACCTGTCCTCATTACTTTTAGTATTATCATTAATTATTTCAATTGATTTTTTAGCATCAAAATTCTTGAGCCATTCTTTGAAATTTTGCTCGAATTTATCGTTTGTTACAATGTATATTTGATTAATAACATCTAATTCTCCTAATTTATTTATTATATGTTCTATTATTAGCTTTCCAGCCACTTTAAGTAATGGTTTTGGTGTATTTTCTGTTAATGGATGTAATCTAGTTCCATAACCTGCTGCCAATATTAATGCATCCATTTACCCAACCTTTTTTCTTCCAATACTTATGTATGTAAAGCCTTCTTTTCTAAGGTCCTCAGGATTATAGATATTCCTCCCATCAATAATTATAGGATTTTTCATTAAAGACTTAATTTTCTTTAGATCAATCTCCTTGAACTCATTCCACTCTGTTAATATAATCAGGGCATCTGAATCTTTTGCAGTTTCATAAGGGCCCTTACAGAACTCTACATCAGTAAAGATGCTTTTTGCCTTTTCCATAGTCTCTGGATCGTAAGCCTTTATCTCTGCATTTTCTTTTTGTAGTTCTTGTATAATGTATATACTTGAAGCAAACCTCATATCATCAGTATTGGGCTTAAAAGACAATCCTAAGACTCCGATTTTTTTATTATTTACATCTTTTAATGTATCCTTGATCTTTTTAACAAAGTGTTTTTTTTGTTCTTCGTTAATTTCGTTTGTGGCTTTTAATAACTTATAATCATAGCCATAGTTTTCAGCTATCTTTATGAAAGCCTGGGAATCTTTGGGAAAGCAAAAGCCTCCATAGCCAATGCCAGCATTAAGGAAATGTTTGGATATTCTCTTGTCATAACCCATGCCTTCTGCAACTTCTTCAATATCCGCTCCTGAAAGCTCGCATATTCTTGCAACAGAATTGATAAAAGATATTTTTGTAGCTAAAAATGCATTTGAAGCGTGCTTTATCAGCTCAGCGCTTTTAATATTAGTTACAATCAAGGGTGCTTTTATGGGATTGTAAATTTTCTTCATTATTTCTATAGCTTTTTCACTATCAGCTCCCACGACTACTCTATCTGGATGTAAGGTATCCTCTATAGCAGTGCCTTCTCGTAAAAATTCAGGATTGCTCACTACATCAAATTCAACAGAGCCTTGTACATTATCCTTGATTATTTTTTTTACTTTGTCTCCTGTCTCGACAGGCACTGTGCTTTTGTGTACAATGACCTTGTAGGATTTCATGTTTTTGGCTATCTCAATGGCTACGCCCTCCACGTACTTTAGCTCAGTCTCCCAGTTGTCCTTTGGCGGCGTTCCTACGCAGATAAAGATAACATCTCCATGCTCTATTGCTTCCTTATTTTCATGGGTAAATCTTAGCCTTCCTACTTTAGAATTTTTCTCAACCAAATCTTTTAGTCCAGGCTCAAAAATAGGCATCTTATATTTGTTTAGATTATCTATTTTATCCTTATCTGCATCAGCAGCCACGACATCGTTGCCTAGCTCTGCAAGTACCGTAGCTGTAGCTAATCCTACATACCCAACTCCTATTACCGAAATATTCATTTTATATTCTGGAAAGAAATTTCTTTTAAAAAGGTTACCATAAATGATATATTTTAGAATAAGAATAGGTGGACAGCTTTCCTAGTTTCCCGTGCAAAGCACAGTACACCTAGAAACGGAGGCTTGCTTGACTCACTCGTGGCCAAGCAAAACTTGAGCCAATCCGAGTTCGAACTTCCCGATCTTCGGCTAACACCAAAAAATCAATGGGATCGGGTAGAACCAAGCCCCTATGGCCGTCCAATAAAAAGTAATATTATGCATTTTAAAAAGGTTACGGAAAAATATTTAAATTAAACTTTATTTTGAAATCATACATATATGGAACAAAAAACAGTTTATTATGTTGGGGATAAGTACCAAATTCTACAACCTAATTTTACAGCAGAGTTGGTAGCAAATAATCCCGATCATGCACGTACTTTATTGAAATATAGAAGAGAGATAAGCAGATTAGTGTTGAATCCAGATTTGGCTTATGCGAGAGATCTTGCCCGTGCACTTCGCGACAAAGAAATGGGTCCGGAACATGCCAATATACCTATTTTATTACTAACACCGAATTATCCACAAGGCTTTGAAGGTATAGAAAATGTTCAAATTATTCCCCCTGATGATGTTGGTATAGGAGATCTTTCTAATATTGTCTTAAGAGAATCGACTGTTGAGTCACCATAGTCTCAAATCTGCACAATTATTTTCTTCTCCTTAACATCAACATCCTTAACTATCTTATGCCCCTTTAATTTGTCTTTAATTTCCTTCCAGGAATATTTTTTATTAGCCTTATTTATCTCACCCAAAATCTCCTTAATCAATTGATAATTATTATAAATTAGTTCCCCTTTTTTTCTATTTTCTATCTCTTTTACCTTTAAATTATTCAATGTATCTTCCTGCTCTCCTAAAATCCATTTAAGCTCATTAATCTTCTTTGCATATGGAGATTCTTTCTCTTTAATAAATTTCAATTCGTGCATATAGTATTCATTTAATGCATTATTATAATTGGAAAATTCTTTCTTTTCATTAGCCTTGTATAATTCCAAATTAATCGGGACAGCATCAATTAATTCTTTATCTTTATATACTACTTGAGGATTATTTTTTTTATTAATTATTTCTTTAATTGAATCTGAAATTTTTGTAATTTCATTATTATTGATTTTTTGTGGATTATTATTTTTATCAATATTGCTTAATAAACAAATTTCTTCGGAATAAACACCTCCTAAACCGAGCTCTGTAGCAAGACAAGTAATAACCTTATCCCTCTTTGAATTTTTCAATAAATCAACAATATCCTTTTTGTCTATATTAAATAAATTATATCGCATATTTGGATATATGTAGTTTTGTTTTGGTAAAATTGATCTATCTTTGAATTTGTGTTTTATTGAGCAATCAATTATAACACCATCATTATTGCATAAAATCACATTACCTTTGCCAAAAAACTCCAGATAAAGTTTTTTTGTTTCATTTTTTGATTTAAAATTAAATTTTAGTATGCGCTCAGGCTCTAACTGTTTGATAGAATCAAGAAACTTTCCCTCAAGATTCTTCCTTAACAATAAGCAGAATCCAGAAGGTTTTTCATCAACAGATTTTGTCTCAGTAAGAAAAATACTTCTCCCAACAATAATCCTTAATAATTTTCTCCCAGCATTGCTTTTATGCAATTGTATATAAATCTCTTCTTTACCATTATTATATATTTTATCAACTCTGGAGTTTTCCAAGTCCTTTAGTTCTTTTACTAAAAAATGTAATTCCAATGCCGATATTTGTTTCATAAGCTATCAACTTTCTTTGATATTTTTATAATATTAATACCTTTTGTAGTGTCTATAGTAATGATTTTATGCTTATTTTCCTTAGCCTCATTTAAGCAAATATCAAAAATTTCCGCGTCCAAATTCTCCCTAACCTTATCTTTAGAATATTTTTTATTCTTTAATCTATTTTCCAATTCTTTCAAATTGCATTTAGTAACTATACACAAATCTACATATTTGCTTGGAAAATAATGAGAAAGATGCGAATCAATAATTATTCCATTTTTTATCTCTTTAATATTTTTTTTAATTTTAATTAATTTGTTATTATTGTTTTTTATTTTTTTATTGGAATTAATCATTGAATTTTTTTGAATTGTAAGTTTTTTAATTGGATTTTTATAATTATTTATTTTTATTCAGTGGCAAACAACGCACATTGCTAAAAAGCGTTGGGAGTGAATAGTACCTTGCTTTCCTTGATCTACGAGCCCTACTCGGCCTGTCAGGCGGGCAAGACCGTTCTGATAACTATCGGGACCTAATCTACTATTTCTTGACGGATTTACCAGAATCCGCTGAACTTTCGAATTGCTGAGACCTTCCTATGTTTTTTATCTAATGATAGCTGAAGTAGTTTCAATTTTCAGCCACAATCCGCAAACCAGTAGGTAAAATAAAACTGTCTGCTATCAACCCATTTTCTATTTCAAGTATCCTTTTCGTGATATGATATCCAGTTTCATCATCTTTCAAACGGCTGCATATTGATCGGTATAAGTATGCATTTCGTTCTATCTTGATTACCCCAAAGTTTTCCTCAATTTCTTTAATCATTTCCTTTCCCGAATGCAACGGTGGTTCGTGAGTATGATCTTCTTGCCATGCCTTAAGGGGATCTTTGATATATTCTGAAAACTTCTCTTCCCGAATGATTGCGGAAAGGATTGAAATCGTATCATAGTACCATCGTGTTGTATTTAAGTCTACCATTTCACGATCAAAATCTTCAATGATTAGTTTACCCCCTTTTTTCAGTAATAATTTTGTATGATGCAAAGTTTTTTTAAGGTTGTGAATATGATGAAGTGAGCGCGTAAATAGGATGATGTCAAACGGATCGTCTTTAAATGATAAAAAATCAAGGTGCTTGGCAGGCACACCCTTATTTACAGCTAATTCAACTGCTTTTGCATCTGTATCCAACGCGGTGAGGGCTATTCCAGTTTTTAGTAGCTCGTATCCGAAATCACCAGAACCACAGCCAACCTCAAGAATTCGCAAATCCTTATTTGTAATAAACTTTTGAACATAATTGAGAGTTTCTTCATTGAAAACATTAATTTTTGATTTGACCCTTTTCATTTTGGTTGTATTTCAGCTAACGGTTTGAGTAAGCGCCCGTTTTAATGGCGATTATTTGTTGTAGGCTTTTGCTGTATTTTCCAATGTCATTATAAATGCAACTGCTTTTTTGGTAAAATCAGCCCATTTGTCGGAATGTTCAAAGGGCAAAGAAACCCATCCCTTCATAGGTTTGTCAGGAGCATAGAGATGCGAAGCAATGCTTCGCTTTAATACTCGCACTACGGGTTGTGGCTGCGCGCCACCCTTGTGCTCCTTCGCGGTTCTCTGTTGTTTTTCTAATATCAACTGTGAACGCTTACAAAAAAATATGTTTCTCAGGAAAGACCTCTAGCGAAGAATTGATTATAACTGGACTCTTGAAAAATAACATTAATCCAACAATCCTCATGTCATCCTGAAT
>JADFLA010000012.1 GCA_022564635.1 Nanobdellota archaeon
TAAACAAAGATGCAGCAGATTCATGTCCTGTAAATGTTATACATATAGTTAAGAAGGAAACAGGGGAAAAACTTATTTAATTGTTTTTATTTAATATAAAATTCTCATTATAGATTATGAAAAACAAAAAAATTTGTCCCAAATGCAAATCAAATAATATAAAAATAATTAATTATATGGACATTAAATGTGTTGTTTGCAGCAAATGTGGATATGATGAGAGCAAACAATATGATGTTTTTCCAGAAGAAAAGAAATCTCAAAAGGCAAAAGGGAGATATACACCATATAAGGTTGGGGGTTTTAAAAGAGTTAGAAAACAATAATGACAAACTCAATAATTAAAAACATTGAAAATAATTATTGTTATTAATAAAATAAAAAAATGGTTGGGAAATAATATTGAAAATGGAAACATACTCACTAATACAATCACTAACGTTCCTGTATCCCTCTGGGACGTTCGTAGCTTCCATTTTTGAAATTCATAATAACAAAGAGGTTAGTCAAAAATGAAAGAATACAAAACAATTAACAGGGTTGCAGGGCCATTAATATTTGTAGAAAAAACAGAGCCAATAGGGTATGCTGATATGGTAAAGATTGCTTTACCTGATGGGACAACTAAGAATGGTCAGGTTTTGGATACATCGGATGATATAGTTGTAGTACAGGTATTTGAAGGCACGTCTGGTATCGATGTTGATACTAGGGTTAAGTTTTTAGGGGACACTTTAAAACTTAGCGTTTCGAAAGATATGCTTGGTAGAGTTTTATCCGGTTCTGGAAAACCAATTGATGGTGGTCCTGAAGTTATTCCAGAGAAAAAATTAGACATTGGCGGAGCAGCCATAAATCCATTTGCACGTGCGTTACCATCTGATTTCATACAAACTGGAATATCGGCAATAGATGCAATGAATACTTTGGTTAGAGGACAAAAATTGCCATTATTTTCCGGCTCTGGATTGCCGCATAATGAGATAGCATTGCAAATAGCAAGACAAGCAAAAGTTATTGGTAAAAAAGAAAATTTCGTTGTTATTTTTGCAGCAATGGGCATAACAAATGAAGAAGCACAATATTTTATTAATGATTTTAAACAAACTGGAGCTTTAGAAAGATCTGTTGTTTTCCTTAACTTAGCAAATGATCCTGCTGTTGAACGTTTAGTTACCCCAAGAATGGCTTTAACAGCTGCAGAATATTTTGCCTATGAGCAGGATGCACATGTTTTGGTTATTTTAACTGATATGACGAACTATTGCGATTCGCTTCGCGAAATTGGAGCTGCTAGAGAAGAAATACCTGGAAGAAGAGGTTATCCCGGTTACATGTATACAGATTTAGCAACAATTTATGAAAGAGCCGGAGTTATAAAAGGAAGAAAAGGTTCTATAACTCAAATTCCTATATTAACAATGGTTGGAGATGATATTACTCATCCAATACCTGATTTAACTGGGTATATAACTGAAGGACAGATAGTTATAGAAAGGGAGTTACATAGAAAAGGTATTTATCCACCAAACGATGTTTTGCCTTCTTTATCAAGATTAATGAATTTAGGTATTGGTCCAGATAAAACTAGAGAAGACCATAAGCAAGTTTCTGATCAATTGTATGCAGCTTATGCTGAAGGTCGTGATTTAAGGGGCCTAGTGGCTATAGTCGGAGAAGAAGCCTTATCTGACAGAGATAAAAAATTCCTTAAGTTTGCTGATGAATACGAAAAAAGATTTATTGCGCAAAGAAGAGATGAAGACAGAAGCATCATTCAAACTCTTGATTTAGGATGGGAATTATTAGGAATTCTTCCGGAAAATGAACTGACAAGAATTGATCCTGAGATGAGGAAGAAGTATTACAAAAAAGCAGAAGAAGAGAAAAAAGAATAAATTTCGATAGTGAGCAGTAATAGGGAATGAACAAATGTTAGGAAGGACTAAGGAAATTTCAAATACAATCTCTATAGAAGATTTGTTTCAAATAATAGATCAAGAAATTAAAAGCAAAGATTTTGATCCTAAAGATGCAAAGCTTGCTAAAGCAACAT
Source organism: Nanobdellota archaeon (assembly GCA_022564635.1). GTDB lineage: Archaea > Nanobdellota > Nanobdellia > Woesearchaeales > GW2011-AR4 > JACPJP01. The sequence goes on from JADFLA010000012.1 coordinate 2,057, forward strand.
GCAGGGACGACAGTATTGAAGAAATAAGTCATGAAGCATTAAAACATGGTTACATAAACCCCGGAACAAATAAATATATGATGAGACTAGAAACAGCAGCGGCGGTACCAACCTATGGAGAAGGACTTATTGAGGCATTTTATCATCATATACCAGATAAAGGTGTAGGGGTCATAATATTTGCCCCACATTTTGGAATTGACTCAAAAGGCAGAATTGGATACTTAGACAGAGAAGGCCAATCCGAAGTTGGAAAATCCTGTGGAGCTAATCATGGAGTTTTGGAATTATGGAAGACAGGACAATATGGACCATATGAAAACAATCTAGAACTGAGCGAAATCTCTAATGCTCTTGCAGCTGATCGACAACAGATAATAGAAAGCCAAGAACCAATAAGAACAATGGCAGAACATGAGTATGCTAGTTTTCTTAAAAAATTAACAGGATATGTGATCTCAGTACAAAATAAGGAACATCATAAATTCCCAATTTTGATTGCAGGAGGAATAAACATAGATACACATAGAGACACAAACAATCAATTTTCTCTTCAAAATTTGACTTGGATTATAGATGGAAAAGTAACAGAAGCAAACTACAAAAAATAAATGCCACAAGACATAAAACCAACAAGAAGTGAACTATTAAAAGTAAAAAAACAGATTAAATTAGCTAAATCTGGATATTCATTGTTGAAGAAAAAAAGGGATGGTTTAATTCTTGAGTTTTTTGAGATTCTAAAGAAAGCTAAATCTTTAAGGCAGGAATTAGTAGATGAATATAAAATTGCCTTAGAAAAAATGAATATTGCAAGGACTATGGAAGGTGACTTAAAAGTAAAATCAATAGCTATGGCAATTAAGGAAATCCCAGATATTAAATTAACAACAAAAAACATCATGGGAGTAAAAGTCCCTAAAATAGAGGCTTCTGAGATAAAACATGCTTTTATGGAAAGAGGCTATGGTATCTATAATTCATCCGCAATAGATGAGGCTGCAGAAGCCTATGAAAAAGTAGTTGAAAAAATATTGTTAGCTGCAGAAGTTGAAACTTCAATGAGAAAACTGCTTAAGGAAATAGAAAAAACGAAAAGAAGAGTAAATGCTTTAGAGTTTGTTGTCATGCCACGTTTAGATGGCATTTCTTCATTCATAAGGTTAAGGCTAGAGGAAATGGAAAGAGAAAATATTTTTAGGTTGAAGAGGATTAAGGCAAAAGTTCAGGTTCAATGAACAAAAAACAAAAAGTAAAATTATTTATTCTGATTGCAAAATTTATCAGGATTTTTAATATTGTCTTGGTTATTGGGTTTTTGGTTTATCTCTATTATTGGGTTAAAGCGAGGTAAATACCCCCCATTTTATTAAAATTCATAATACAAAAACAGAAAATCTTTTAAAACATCTATTTTCTCTTTAACAACATGCCTTCAATTATTTTAATTGCAAGTTTTTTAGTGAGTATTTTAGCTATTATATTTGCTTTGTATTTAACTAATCAGATTAAGAAGAATTCTGCAGGAAATGAGAAGATGCAGGAAATCTCAGGCCATATACATAAAGGTGCTATGGCTTTTCTGAATAAGGAATATAAGATAATGCTTGTTTTTATGGTTATAGTTGCAGCAATATTATACTATCTTTTACCTAATGGGACAGAACTAGCAATTGCATTCGTTGTTGGAAGTGTATTTTCAGTTGTTGCTGGCAGAGTTGGGATGCATATAGCTACAAAAGCAAATGTAAGGACTGCATGGGCTTGTAATTCAAACATTGGTAAAGGATTGAAAATTGCTTTCTCCTCTGGTGTTGTCATGGGAATGTTTGTTGTAGGTTTAGCACTTTTAGGAATAACTGTTTTCTACTATATTTTTGATATAATGTTTGAATCCAGCGTTAACATCTCTGAATTGCTATTCGGTTTTGGATTTGGAGCTTCTTATATTGCTTTATTTGCTAGAGTCGGTGGTGGAATTTATACAAAAGCTGCTGATGTTGGTGCAGATTTAGTGGGTAAAGTTGAAAAAGGAATTCCGGAAGATGATCCAAGAAATCCAGCAGTTATAGCAGATAATGTTGGAGATAATGTAGGAGATGTTGCAGGCATGGGAGCTGATTTGTTTGAGAGTTATATAGAGAGTATTGTGGCTGCAATGGTCATTGGATTTATTGCTTTTAATGTTAATAAAGAAAATTTTGTCTTATTACCATTAGGAATTGCTACTATTGGTATTTTGTCATCTATTGCCGGAACTTATTTTGTTAAAGTTGGAAAGAATAAGAATCTTACCGGAGCCTTAAATAAGGGTATCTTTGCCGCTTCCTTAATAATGGCAGTCCTTTCATATTTTTTAATATCGTTCATGACCCATAATTTAGGGTTTTTCTGGGCAACTATTGCCGGATTATTGACGGGCATAGTTATTGGTTTGTCAACTGAATATTATACATCTGCTCATAGAAAACCTACTCGAAGTATTGCTGAAGCCTCAAAAACAGGCCCTGCAACTAATATAATAGAAGGTTTGTCAGTAGGAATGTGGTCCACAATTATTCCAGTTCTTGCGGTTTCTGGTGGAATCTTAGCTGCTTTCTATTTATCAGGTGGTGCAACAGATTTTAAAATTGGATTATACGGTATTGCAATTGCCGCGGTTGGTATGTTATCAACCTTGGGAATTACTTTGGCAGCTGATACTTACGGTCCTGTAGCAGATAATGCTGCCGGTATTGCGCAAATGGCTGGTTTGGGACCAAAAACAAGGAAAAGGGCAGAAGCTTTGGATGCAGTTGGCAACACTACAGCAGCTATTGGGAAAGGTTTTGCTATCGGAAGTGCTGCTTTAACTTCATTAGTTTTATATGTCACATTTGCAGAAATTGTTGGTTTAAAGGTAATAAATGTAATTGATCCAAAAGTTTTAGTTGGAATTTTTATTGGTGGATTATTGCCTTTTGTATTTGCAGCTTTATTGTTGAAAGCAGTTGGTAAAACTGCTATTAAGATGGTCAATGAGGTAAGGAGACAGTTTAAATCAATAAAAGGCTTAATGCAAGGCAAGGCAAAACCAGATTACAATAAATGCATTGAAATAGCAACAGATGGGGCTTTAAAGGAGATGATTTTGCCAGGGTTGTTAGCAATCCTAAGTCCGATAGTTGTTGGTTTGTTATTGGGAGCAGAAGCTTTAGGAGGAATGCTAGTTGGTAAAACTGTTGTTGGGTTCCTTATGGCTGTTTTCATGGCAAATGCTGGTGGTGCTTGGGATAATGCTAAGAAGTATATTGAGGAAGGACATCTTGGTGGTAAGGGTTCTGATGTACATAAAGCAGCAGTAGTAGGAGATACCGTGGGAGACCCGATGAAAGATACTGCCGGACCTTCTTTGAATATTCTGATTAAATTAATGGGAATTGTTGCGTTGATTTTTGTGCCGTTGTTTATTTGATTTTTAGAAATTCTTTAATCCTAAATCTTTAATCCCAAATTATCGTCTTCCTAATCTACGTCTCATTTCCTTGCTTGACCATATGGCACTACCTTCTCTACGACCAGACCATGGTGCACCCTGTCCAGAATATGTACCTCTTTCTCTACGTTCATAATGCACATTTTGTTCTATGATACCGTAATGTCGTAGGGTTGCAACAAGTCCCCAAATAGTTCCAGGGGTAGCACCTTCTAATTGTTCATATATTTCGCTTGCTTGGTCTCCACTAACAGGCAGAAAAGATTGTGTGAGGGAATCAGGTAGCTCTTTGCCGGTACCACTTGCCAAATCATCAATTGTCTGTTCAGCATCTCCATCAGGGCCTATACCCAGAACCGATAACCTGGCCTGGTCATTTTCTGATTTTATTAAGGCAAAAGTTGGATTTATATCATCTTGGTATCTTAAAGGCAATATTCGAATAGAAAATTCTTTTCTTTCCACCTCTATTGAAGCAACGGGAGAATTTGTCAGGTAGCGTTGTTCAGAACCCTGCCTACCTAAAGGAACTAATACATTAACCAACTCCATACCATATTTTCCTGATACCATTTTTATCAATTTAAGAAATAAATATCGTTTAATAAAGCTTTTGATTTTTTAAAAGTTTTAAACCAACAAATTCTGTTTTATTATAAAGTTATAGTTGCTACTTAATACCAGCTGGTTCTAAATAAGGCTTAGTATGTATTACACTTGGTTCTATAATGTCTAGAGCCATAGTTATGTGCCTGGTAATAGCACCTCTTGAATTTACAATGGACTGTGCGTTTTTAATACTCATTTTCATCCCTATAATTGCTTCTTCTAATGTTACATGGGAATCTAATTTATATAAGAGTTTAGAAGCTATTATGTAATCTCTAGTCAAACGTCCGTTATCTGGATTATTTCTGTTGGCCCAGGGTCTTGATCCGAATTGAGTCCAGGTAAAATAGATTCCGGATTCATTATCCATTGTTCCCGTAAAATATGCCGTTTCTGCAGGGCCTAAATATGACGAATAAAGTGCTAAATATTTAGAACGTGTTTTCGTGTCAATCCTATACCTCTCGAACCCAATGGTTGGGCAAAAATGTAATAAATCCAGCTTATTTAACCAACGTATGACTCTTGACGGACTATTCATTCTGCATCTTCTAGCAACTTCATTGTAAGATACATGTTCATTGCTTTCTGAAATATCAAAAACAACATCAACTAATTTGTCGATTGTTTCTCTTCTTTCTTTGTACCCATCTTTAGCTTTTTGGCTTATAGGTGTCCTTTGACTAAATCTCCAGACAACTTTTTTATGCGTTGCGGGTGATTCCTCTATACTCCTTAAATAAATTATATTACGTAATGTATTGTAAAAAATTTTTCTTTGTTCATCTTGTTTTTGTGTTTCTTCCATAGCTGAATCTATTTTTTTTGCCCTAATTTCAACTCTCAATTCTTCTCCTGTTTTATGGTTACGATTCCTACATCCTTTGGAATGATGAATATCATAAACACTTCCATAAATTTCAACCATGTGCACTTCTTTGAGATGATTTTGTATAGAATATTTGTGCCTGCCAACTTTTTTTTGAATTTCTCCCAGGGAAAGCCCCCGGTAAGCACCATCTTCAATACTTGGATTAAAATATCTTGCCATATTTTGATTTTTGAGCTTAAAACTATTTTGATCGTGCAATTCCAGTTCCCGTGCTAACTTAAAGTCATTCAAATCTGTATAAAAAAAATGTACTGACTGCGTTAAATCTTCTAAAGCGTCTACCATAACATGAATAATGAATAACAATATTTAAATGTAATGCAGTTTCATCTGGTTATAGCATAACAATAATAATCTTGGAAATTTCATAGAAATCAAACCAACAAATTTAAATAACTATAATAAATGCTTTTTATCTTCAATTACGATGAATTTCTTAAAGCTAGAAGAAATGGACTTAGAAGGGAAAAAGGTTTTAGTTAGAGTAGATTATAATGTCCCTATAAAAGGTGGCATGGTAGAGGATGATACAAGATTAAAAGCTACAATACCTACAATAAATTTTCTTCTTGAAAAAAGTTGTAAAATAATATTAATGTCTCATTTAGGAAGGCCTCAAAAATTAATAAAAAAGGGAAAAACACTTGAGGAAATAAAAAAGGAACTGACTTTAAAACCTGTTGCTCAGGATTTAAGTGAAATTCTTGGGATAGATGTTGGTTTTGTAAATGATTGTGTAGATGTTGAGTTGCCAGATAATGATGTTGTGCTCCTTGAAAATTTAAGATTTCATAAAGAAGAGGAGAAGAATGATAGCGAATTTGCGAAAAAACTTGCGGCAAATGCTGATGTTTATGTAAATGACGCTTTTGGAGCATGCCATAGAGAACATGCATCTGTTTCTGCGGTAACAAAATTATTGCCTAGTTGTGCAGGTTTTTTAGTAGAAAAGGAAGTGATGGAATTAAGCAAGTTATTGAAACCAGAAAAACCATTTGTGGCTATTGTAGCTGGAGCAAAAGCAGATAAGATCGGAGCATTAAACGCGCTTACAAGGAAAGCTGATAAAATATTGATTGGGGGTGTTTTAGCCAATACCTTGCTAAAAGCAAAAGGTAATGATATAGGCTCATCAAAATTTGATGAAGAAACGTTTTCCGTTGCAAAAGAAATAATTAAATTAGGAGGCAATAAATTATTGTTGCCAGTGGATAGTTTAGTAGCAGATAAATTTGATAATGATGCTAAAACTAAGGTTATTGGAATTGATAAAATTTCAAATGGATGGATGAACTTAGATATAGGCCCAGAAACTATTAAAAATTATAAGGATGAATTAAAAGATGCAAAGACGGTATTCTGGGCAGGTCCATTAGGTGTTTTTGAGATGAAAAAATTCTCTAAAGGAACAAAAGAAATTGGAGAGTTTTTGGGAAATTTAAAATCTACAATAATAGTTGGTGGCGGAGATACTGTAGCTGCAATAAACAACTTTGAGCTAGCGGATAAAATGACTCATGTAAGTACAGGTGGAGGTGCTTCTTTAGAGTTTATTGAGAAAGACGGGAAGTTGCCTGCTTTAATTGCTCTAGAAGAGGCTTATAATAAGATTAAAGAAGAGTAATTCTAATATTTGTCAGATCATTTACTTCATTCACTAAATTTCCTTTTAACTTTACAATATCAATTTTTTCAATTTCGTTATTAAGATTTAATATTTTATTATTTAAATTCTCAATATTTTGAATAACATCTTTTAATTCAATATTTAATTTATCCAAATCTTTTTTAGAATTATTATTTTTTATTTGATATGTTAAATCACTTATCTTTTTCTTTGCATTTTTGAAATCATCTTTTATTTTAGTGAAATAGACTCCATCCAACTCATATATCTTAGCCAATGCTTTCTCTTTCTTTTTTTTATCCAAATCCAGTTCATTCCTTTCGATTGCATTTTTTAAACTATCAAGAATCTTGACTATTTTTAATTCGCTGTCCTTAATTAAGGTACTAGTTGGATTGTTTAGATATTCAATAATTAATTTTTCATTCTCAAAAGCTATTTTTGCATATTTTTTCAATGATTTTTCCAAAACCGAGAAATCATGAAACAATCCATTTTCAATATCATTTACTTTTGACTCAACATTATTCCTTTCTTCTAATAATTTTTCATAATTTATATAATCAGAACTGGATTTTATTCCATTAATTTTATTTTCAGTTTCTATTTTTTTATTATTAATATTTTTCAAATTATTTTTCTCATTGTTTAATTCGATTGAATATTTTTCTTTTAATTTTATTTTATTTTGGATGTCAATAATATTATTTTTAATTTTACCAGTGTTTAATAGTTTGCTATTATTGATTAAGTTTATTATATCATTTGAATAATTCTCAACCCTTTTTATATTTATGGCTAGATTTTCGGCTTCTCTTGCAAAGAACTCATTTAGAACTTGGTAGCTTCTCATAGTTCCTTTTCCTAATATCTCTATATCATTTTTTATTTTATTACATTTTTCTAGAATTTCATTATGATTATTATAGCTCATATCAATATTATTGAAAAAGAACGAAACTTTTTTAATAAATGCTGCTCTGTTCCCTTCCATTATTGTTTTTACTCTTTCCGGAATTTTTGGATTTTGTAATTTAGCATTTTTTAATATTTCTAGATTTTTATCAACTTTTCCTTTTTCATCACTAATTTTATTTATTATTTGGTTAATATTAGTTCTTAAATTCTCAATTATTGGTTTTGTTTTTCCACCCAACCAGTTATTTAATTCATTAAGCTCTATTTTTTCTTCTAGTATCTCCTGTTTTGAAAAGAATTTTTTTATGAATTTTAGCATATAAATAGCAAGATTATTATATTTTTTATAAAACTTTAGTTAAACGCACTAAAATTCCATTACACTTATAAAACAAAATTTTAGTAATGGAATTCCGTGAATTGCGAGCGACTCGCTAGTCGCTCGTCGCGTTCACGCTCAAAAACCATTAAATATTAAAGAAGGATTAAAAACTTTATACCATCAGCTTGACTGATGGTTTTTGACCATGAAAAAAAGGTTTAAAGGAGCAAAAAAACAGCAGAAGAAATTAGCATTGGACGAAATAGTTGTAGTACTTAATAAAGCTAAAGATGTTTTTGATGAAAAACCGGATTTAGCGCATAAATATGCTAAAAAGGCCAGAAGAATCGCTTTAAAATACAAAATTAAACTTCCATTAAAACTAAAAAGGAGGATTTGTAAAAACTGCCATAGTTTTCTTGTACCTGGAAAGAATTTGAGGGTAAGAACGCGTAAAGGGCATGTTGTTTATTATTGTTTAGAATGCAAGAAGTTTATGAGGATTGGGTATAAATAATTTTAACTAACATCACTATTGGGAAGTTTACCATTGAACCTTTTTTGTTCTTGGTAATAATGTTTTCTACAAAGGTAACTCCAGCCCCTATTTTTGTATTTTCCGCTTAACAACATAGGATATATTTCTCTGTATGCTTTATTTTTACAAACACCTCCATAGTCACAATACTTTTTTATCATATTCTACCACCATACTTCATGTCTTAATAAGTTTACTAATATATTTACATTTTTTAAATTAACTAAATAATCTTTTATCCCTAAAAACCATAATCTTTATAAATTCCCCACCATTCCTAATTAAGATAATTATTGTAAAATAACTAATTAGGAGGAGTAAATATGGCAAAAGGAAAAGTACACATTAACCTTGTATTTATTGGTCATGTTGATCATGGAAAGAGCACTACAGTAGGTAGATTGCTATACGATTCTAAGAATATTGATGAGCAAACTATGAGGAAATTAAAGGATAAAGCAAAAGAGTTAGGCAAAGCAGGTTTTGAGTTTGCTTTTGTAATGGATAATTTAAAGGAAGAGCAGGAAAGAGGCTTAACTATTGACTTAGCGCATAAGAGGTTTGATACTCCAAAATATTACTTCACAATTATAGATGCACCAGGTCATAAGGATTTTATCAAAAACATGATTACCGGCGCTTCCCAAGCAGATGCAGGTGTTTTAGTTGTTTCTGGAAATCCGAGCGATGGTATACAAGCACAGACTAAAGAGCATGTTTTCTTGGCAAGGACATTAGGAGTTAACCAGCTTATTATTTACATAAATAAGATGGATATGGCAAAATATGAAGAAAAGAGATTTAATGAAGTTAAAGAACAAGTTTCTACTTTGCTAAAGAGCGTTGGCTACAAGCCAGAAGATATTCAATTTGTTCCTGGAGCTTCATTGCTAGGAGATAACCTAGTAAATAAATCTGAAAACATGCCATGGTATAAAGGGAAAACTTTGTTAGAAAGTTTTGATGAGCTTAAAGAACCAGAGAAGCCAACAGATTTGCCATTAAGACTGCCTATACAGGATGTTTATAAAATTACAGGTATAGGTGTTGTTCCTGTTGGTAGGGTAGAGACTGGGGTCATGAAGGTTAATGATAAGGTCATAGTAGTTCCTGGAAGAGAAGGAAAGGGTGTAACAGGAGAAGTAAAATCAATAGAGATGCATCATGAGCAGATGCAGCAAGCTGAACCAGGAGACAATATTGGGTTTAACGTTCGTGGTATAGGAGAAAAGGACATTGCAAGAGGAGATGTTTTGGGACACACAGATAATGTTCCTACAATTGCAACAGAATTTACAGCACAAATGGTTATTTTGAACCATCCAACTGTTGTTACCAAAGGATATACTCCAGTATTCCATATTCATACAGCACAAGTAGCATGTCAGATTATGGAAATAGTGAAAAAATTAGATCCTGCTACGGGAGAGACAAAAGAAGAAAAACCGGATTTTATTAAAAATGGGGATGCGGCTATTGTAAAGCTAAAACCAGTCTCTCCATTGGTAATCGAGAGACAAAAGGATATCCCTCAGATGGCAAGGTTTGCTATTCGCGATTCAGGTACAACAGTTGCTGCTGGAATGTGCATTGATTTAGTCAAAAAAGAGTAAATCATCACCTCTAATGTTTAATTCATGATAAGTTAAGCTTTATCATGATATGTGAAAATGCAAAAAGCAAGAATAAAACTAGCTAGTATAGACATAAATAAGATAAATGAAGTTTCTAGTTTTATAAAAGATATTTCTGAAAAGACTGGTGTTGAGATGAGAGGCCCGATACCATTACCTACTAAAAAATTAAGAGTCACTACAAGAAAAAGCCCTGATGGTGAAGGTAGAGCAACCTGGGAAAGATACGAGATGAGGATTCATAAAAGAGTTATTGATTTAGGGCTTGATGAAAGGGCTTTAAGGTTGGTGATGAGAGTACCTATACCTGAAGGACTTAATATCGAAATAGAAATGATCGAGTGATGCTTCTAATATAATATTACTTAAGTCCTGAAGGCTGGAAAATCTTGATTTTCCGCTGCCTGAAGGATTAAATATTGAGATTGAGATGATAGAATAGTTCTCAAATTAGTAGTTTAAAATTGAAAAGTTCGTCTAATTACCCATTATGTGACCTTTTTTAGCCCCCTTTATGTTCCATAAACTTATCGATGATTTTTCTTTTCAGCATACAAAACTTTAAAGAATAACGGATTCCAATTCTCAAAATCCTAAAAAAATTTCAATAACAACAATGGATTCACAGACGGTCATTTTCTCTGCGAAAATACCCTACTCGGAAAGGAAAAATCCACACTTCGTATGGATTCTCCCTCTCCACTCGCTGTTCATCCTTGTTATTGAAATTTTTTAAATCTTCGATAAGCCACGAGTTTAACTGAATTATATTCAATCGGTTTCTGGGCTTTATTCTACTCGTTTTAGAAGTTCTTTAATTTCTGAAGCTACTTTTTGGTCTAAATCAGCTTTCGATTTTGTATCTTGTAATAGGGTCATAATTTTAGGAGCATCGTAATCGAATTCAGAAACATTTCTATATTTTTGTGGAGCTTTACCACCTTGTGCTACACTTCTTACTACATTTAAAATATCTTTTTGTGTAAGTCCATCAACGAATCTGTTCCTTTCTGCATATAATAAACCATTTTGAAAAAGATCTTGATCAGGTACATAAAAGCCAGTTGCATTACCTTTTCCACATCTTTCGAAATAAATTACTCTCATTGGTTGTTCAGGTGTCGTATGAGAAGGGATTTCGCTATGGTAATTTAGAAGTTCTTCAGTTTCAATTCTAATTTTTGTACCTAATTCATCTCGTAAAGTCCTGTCTTGCATTAACATTCGAAGTCTAAGTGCATCATAATCGAACTCACGAATATTAGAATAAGTTACATTTGGATCTGTTGGAGTATCTCTTCTTGTTATAGCTTGCGCTTCATCTAAAATATTTCCCCATCTACCACCAGTCCCATGCTTATTTACAGTTAATACATAATTTTCATCAGGTATAAAGAATATACTCGCACTACTCAATAGATGGACATCTAACTCAGTTGCGTCATTTCTTTCGAAATAAATTACTCTCATTTGAGTTACTGGCGTCATAAGAATAAGAATTACACATTAATTTATAAATATATTGCCCAGAAACCGACTTCTGCGGTGCTCCTTCGTGCGCTCCTCGACTTTTGTTTTACAAAAGGAATATACCACAGTTAAACTTAAAATTTATCTCCGTGTCCTTCGTCTAATGTCCTTAAACATTAGACGATTCCGTACGCAACAAAGTTGCTACTCCATCTAACATTTTTCTTAACGTTATAAAATTCTTTATTGACTAAAAAATGTACGGACATCCATCGTGCCTCGGGATTTTTGCCAAAGCAAAAACGGTAAATTTTAAGGGGCTAAAAAAGTCGTGGAACATCAAAGTTCCACTACACATAATGCACGCTTTATGGTTGCGGGGTCTCGGGCATCAAAGCCCTCGCTTCCCTCACCTACGTTTTTCTCAGCTCTGAAAAATATCCCACTCGGAAACATGTGGGATGCCTCATGTTTGAGGGGATATTTTACGAGGAGAAAAACATCATAAAGCTTCCCATTATGTGACCTTTTTTTACAACCCTTTTCGTTAACTCAAAGTTTCTTGATGAGCATTTGTAAATCCATACAAAGCATTTCCAAACAAAAATCCCAACAACAACAATGGATTCGAACACGGTCGTGCTTCACACGCCCTATTCCGAAAGGAAAAATCCACACTTACGTATGGATTTTCCCTCTCCAGTCCGTTCTCATCCTTGTTATTGGGATTTTTACCTAATAAATTAGGTGCTCTTCAAGAAACTGCGGGTTTAACTGCGTTATGTTTAATTGAGAAAACGGCTATTTAGTGTAAGGGGTTTGTTGCTTTGGTCCTTCTAACAGATGTTGATCAATTGCTTTACTTAAATTATATATCGCTTCTCCATATCCTAGTGTTGCTGTATGAGTCATATTTGCTACTTGAGCACGTGCATACCATTTATTGGATTCTACTACAAGAGGATGATCTTCAGGCAAACCAATTCTTTTACCAATAGCTAATAATCTATGATAATTTGCTTCTCCATATCTTAAGTCTATTGTAGGCCCCCAACTTGTTTCTTGAGCACGTGCATTCCAATGTTCAGATTGCCTAACTGCTTCTTCTAGACCAATATCTGAAAACCTTGTATTAGAACTAGGTTCTTTTTCAGCCACCATCCCAGTCCATTTTAAATACTTTAAAAGTCCCATAATGTAAGTAAACAATAACTCAAAATTTATAAATCTTTTGTTAATGTAACCACTTTTAAGATACCAGTCAATTCCTTGACAGCCACAAACCCTTAATGTTTTATAGAAGTTGCTCCGCACTTGAAGACGCCGTTTTCTCAACTCAAAAATCCTAAAAACTCCATTTATTATGATTTTGGTTTTCATTCTTTCAGTCAGAAAACAAACATAACAACAGTTAAACCGAGAACTTAGCTCCATTTCATCGTATAAAATCCAGAAATTTTATACGGTTCCGTACGGATTAGAAATCCTACTCCAACCTAACATTTTCTAATAAAAATGTATAGAAATCCATCCTGTCTGGGGGCTCTACAAGCAAAGCTTTTGAGTGGTAAGTTTTATCGACAAACCCTTATCAAAAACCGTAAATTATTTAAAGTTCTATTTCAGTATATTGTTAAAGAGGTGATGTATTTATGATGTGTGGTTGCAATAAGTGTTTTAAGATCGGAGGTCTTATTTTTTTGGTGTTAGGTCTATTATTCTTGTTGAGAGACCTTAATATATGGGACTTCTGGAATATACAATGGTGGACAGCCCTGTTTATATTAGCAGGTGTAGTGCACTTAGCTATGAGTAAATGCCCAGAGTGCACAGCAATTAGGACTGGTACAGCCAAGAAAAAATAATTATTTTTCTTTTATTTTTAATTTTAAATTTTATTTAATTATATTTCTAGTCTCCTTCAAATTGGACTAGGGAAAATACTTTATAGCCTTGATTTTCTATTTTCTCTCTCCCATGTAAATCAGATAATTCAACAACAAAGGCGCACTCAACAATTTCTCCTTCCAATTTTTTAATTAAATTTATTGTAGCAACACAGGTACCTGAAGTAGCAACTAAATCATCCACAATTAGAACTCTTTGTCCTTGTTTTATTGCATCTTTATGTATCTCTACCACAGCTTTACCATATTCTAAGGCATATTCTTGTTTCATTGTTTTGTGAGGTAATTTTCCTTCTTTACGTACAGGTACAAAGCTACAACCTAATTTATATGCTAAGGTTCCGGCGAAAATAAATCCTCTTGATTCTATTCCAACTACTACATCAATATTTTTATCTTTATAGCGTTCATAGAGTGTATCAATAACATACTTAAATCCTTCTTTATTTTGTAAAAGTGTTGTAATATCCCTAAACATAATGCCTTTCTTAGGCCAGTCACGAATAGTTCTTATTTTTGATTTTAGGTCAATATCGTTCATTAATGCCACCAATAGAGCCGAATGTCAATACTATATAAAAATTTTGTCGATTCACTCCATTAATAGAAAGTAATAAATATTCTTTTAATTTAAATATAAACACATGGAAGATTTTCAACCAAAAGCACGACCTGCAAGTTTTTATGATGCTATTATTTATTCACTTGACCATGTTGCAAGAGAGTTCTTAAAAATAAATATACCCCTCCCCTTTGCTATTGGAGGCGCATTCTATTTCGGTAATGCCCTCAATCAAGGTGATGCTAAAGGCATGCTTGTTGGAGGATTGGTAACTGCCGTAAGTAGTGCTATTTCTTATTATCAATATAGGCAGGTAGAAAAGTGTGATGAAGGATTGAAGAGATCTATGCAAACTCATACAGAACAATTACCAAGTTTAGAAACAAGAGTTATCGAAGGAGAGTATCGCTTTATTGATGATCGTAAACAACTACCTCCTACGGAATAAATAAAATCAATAATTATATAAAATTATAAGAATTACTAATTTCTATGAACGTCAATGGAATTGATTACAGAACAGTTTGGATGGAAGATAAAGAAATTAAATTAATTAATCAGACTTTATTGCCACATAAATTTGAAATTTATACTTGTAAAAATCATGAAGAGACAGCTGAAGCAATAAAAACAATGATAGTCAGGGGCGCAGGTGCAATAGGAGCGACAGCAGCTTATGGCGTGGCTCAAGCAACCTTAGAAGCCAATAAAAACAATTACAATGATTATATTAAAAAATCAATAGAAACAATACAAAAAACAAGACCGACAGCTCAAAATCTTTTTACAGGCATTAATTTTGTTTTAAATTCAATAAAAAATTTAACAAATTTAAATGAAATTCAAAAAATTGCAGTTGAAAAAGCTAAAGAATTTTCAGATTACGATGTTGAAGCATGTAAAAAAATAGGAGAATATGGTACTTCTTTGATAAAAAATAATTATAAAATAGGAACTCATTGCAATGCTGGTTGGTTGGCTTTTGTTGATTGGGGCAGTGCTTTAAGCCCAATCTATTCTGCGCATAGAGCTGGAAAAGATGTTTTTGTTTTTGTTAATGAAACTAGGCCAAGAAATCAAGGCAGTGCTTTAACAGCTTGGGAGCTTGCGCAGGAAAAAGTACCTCATGCAGTTATTGCAGACAATGCAGCTGGTTATTATATGAAAAAAGGAGAAATAGATATTGTCATTACTGGTGCTGACAGGATTGTAGCTAACGGTGATGTTGCAAACAAAATAGGAACTTATGAAAAAGCTGTTTTAGCCAAAGAAAATAATATTCCATTTTATGTTGCTGCTCCTACAACAACTTTTGATTTAGAAACAGAAGATGGAGATAAGATACCCATAGAAGAAAGAAGCCAAGATGAGGTTTCTTTTGTTTATGGTTATGAAGACGGAAAAATAACAAAAGTAAGAATTACACCAAAAGAAAGCCCTGCAAAAAACCCTGCCTTTGATGTAACACCCGCTAAGTATATAAGTGGAATAATAACTGAAAAAGGTATTATTAAGGCAAATAAAGAAGAAATCAAAAAGCTGATTGAGAATGTATCGAATTAAAAAAGAAATATTAATTAATTCTACCCCAAAAAAGGTTTGGGAAGTATTTGCTGATATAGAAAAGTGGCCGGAATTGTGCAGTTATGTCTCAAAAGTGTATTGGAACACCTCAAAAAAGTGGACTTTAGACTCATCTTTTACACAAGTTATTGTAAATATTATTCCATTAAAGAAAAATGTATCTCATACTAAATTTATTAAAATAATTCCTGGCAAGATTGTTACTTGGACTGGTACTAGAACATTAATTAAAGGTGTTCATACATTAAAGTTTAAAAAAATCAATAATGCTGGGAAATCAAAGATTTCCGGCACCAACTTCGTTGGTAAAACAAAAGTCAGCAATATTGAATATTTTAAAGGGCCATTAGCACCAATAATTTTCCCATTTATTAAGAATAGATTTGAGCATTATTTTGAACAATTTCTTAAGGGATTAAAGGGAAAAGTTGAGAAACAAAAAGCATAAACCTTTTAAAATAAGAATGAATTCTAAGTAGTTGATTAAAATGGATTGGGGGATGAAAAATAGGTTATCAAAGGTAATTAGTCCAAAGACCGGTAAAACAGTTATGTTAGCTGTAGATCATGGTTATTTCCAGGGTCCTACAACCGGATTAAAAACACCAAAAGAAAGTCTAGCTCCATTATTGCCATTTGCAGATTCTTTGTTTGTCACAAGAGGAATTTTAAGAAATTGCATTGATGCTAGTACAAATATACCCATCTTTTTGCGTGTTTCTGGCGGTCCAAGTGTTTTAGGAGAGTTATCAAATGAGGATATAACAACTTCCATGAAAGAAGCCTTAAGATTAAATGCTGTTGGTGTCGGTTTGTCTATATTTGTTGGTGCCAAAAATGAAGATAGAACTATTTCAAATTTAGGAAGATTAGTTAATGAAGCAGAAGAGTATGGAATTCCGGTTTTAGCAATTACAGCAGTTGGCAAGGAAATGGAGCGAGATGCTAGATACTTAGGTTTAGCCTGCAGGATAGCAGCAGAAATGGGTGCGCATATGGTTAAAACATATTACTGCAAAGAAGACTTTAAAAAAGTAGTAGACGGATGTCCGGTTCCGATTGTTATTGCTGGAGGTAAAAAAATACCTGAAAGAGATGCTTTGCAAATGGCCAGAAATGCTATTGATGATGGTGCTGTAGGAGTTGATATGGGAAGGAATATATTCCAATCTGAAAGTCCAGTTGGAATGATACAGGCTGTTAGAGCAATTGTTCATGAGAATAAGTCTGTTGATGAGGCTTTTAAGATATTTAATGAGTTAAAGACAAAAAATTAATAAATTAAAATTTGTATAATTTCAAAAAACTTTAGAAAATGAATCAAACACCAACAATAGAATCCGCAATAATGATTATTTATGAGGCTATAATAAATGAAATTGGGGGGTCCTGATTTTGAAGATGCTGATTTTGATGCTTGTGGATCTGCTGCAACCTCTATAGTGAGTAGTTTGGATGCTAAATTCGTTAAGGTTCCTTTAAGAGAATTGACACCAGATATGATATCCAAAGCCAAATTAAGTCAATATTCTAATGAGAGATCTGACGATAATTTAGAATTTCATGATGTCTCGCAAATTAATTTTTCCTTACAAATATATATTGATATCCAGTTGGAAAGGGGCATAATCGGCGTAATTACGATTTAAAGAATCCTATGGCTACTACAGAATCTACTATAGTTGAGGTGGGAATATCGGTGTATAGGTATTTGCGTCCCGAATAATATTATCTCAGGTACATAAATTAGATAGCGTTAAATTTATATAGTTTCTAATTCTCAAATTTAAGAATAAATATGCCAACTAAACAAGATTTAAGTGTTGATGCTATTGTTTCTATTGCAAGGATTGATGCAGCTGTTAGAAATAGTATACCTGATGCAATACCAGAAACTTCTTATTCGGCTGCAATAGCTGTATTTTATAGTTTAGTGCAACCTGGAATTGCTCTTTCAATTGATCAGACTTCTCCAGATGGAAGAATGGATCAACTTATGCTAAGCACAACTTCAACAAAAGGAGAAGAATTAGGAGGGCAACATTATTTTGGAATATATTTTTACTTAGCACATGAAATCAGTGAACATACTAGAGAACCTTTTAGTCAAGATGAAGAACTTGTCATAATGAAAAATCTTGACCTTAGTTCACAAACAATTGGTGAACTTGCTACAAAAGTTTACCAACAGATGGAACGGCAAATTAATCCTTCTGAAACTGTTACAGATTTATAAATTATAATTAGAAACCTTTTTATTAATTTTTATAATTCTCTATTTGATTCGAATGAAAGTAGCAGTTTACCATAATAATAATGATATTAGACTAGAAGAAAGACCAAAACCCAAAATTAATGAAGATGAAATTCTTGTTAAAATAATGGCATCTGGGATTTGCGGTACTGATGTGATGGAATGGTACAGGACTAAGAAAGGACCTAGAGTTTTAGGACATGAAATCAGTGGAGAAATAGTTGAGGTTGGAAATAAAGTAACTAATTTTAAAGTTAACGATAGAGTATTTGTAAGCCATCATGTCCCATGCAACAATTGCAAATATTGCTTAGAAGACAATCATACAGCATGTGAAACATTACATACTGGGAATTTCGATCCTGGTGGTTTTAGCGAGTTTGTAAGAGTTCCGAAAATAAATGTAGATAATGGTACTTTTTTATTGCCAGATGGTGTTAGCTATGAAGAAGGTACTTTTGTAGAGCCTTTGGCTTGTGTTGTTAGGGCTCATAGAATTATTAATACTAAAAAAATCCATAAAGTATTGGTTTTGGGTTCTGGCGTAAGTGGATTATTAAATATAATGTATGCTAAACACATTGGAGCAGAAGTTGTTGCTACCGATATTGAAGATTTTAAATTAAAAAAAGCAAAGGAATTTGGTGCTGATGAAATTATAAATGCTACTTCTGATTTTAAATATAAAGCTGATAAAATAATTGTATGTGTAGGTGCAATGAGTGCAATCAAGCAAGCATTCAATAACATTGACAAGAAAGGAACAATTTTATTATTTGCAATACCACAAGAGGATATAAAATTGCCAAATCTGGATATTTGGCGCAATGAAATCACAATTACAAGTTCTTACGGAGCCGCACCAAAAGATTTACAAGAATCTTTGGAATTAATTAAAAATAAGAAAATTAATGTAAAAGATTTGGTAACACATAGATTTAGTTTGGAAGATATTGGTAAAGGATTTAAATTGGTTGCTAATCCTAATGAATCGCTTAAAGTAATTATAGAACCGAATAAGTAATCAAAATTAAAAAATCTAAATTTTCCATAAATTATTTAAAGTAGTTTTCTTTTACTATGTAAATGATATTTTTTGGTCTTGAAGAAAGAGTTGGTAATTTAATTAGACAAACACCACAATCTGCACAAAAAGTTCTCAATTTTACCACTATGCATTTAGGATCTAGTATCGGTTCAGCAAAGGGTTTTATTAAAGACCACCCTTACGGTACAATTATGGGAACTTACAGTACCAGTATGATGGCAGTTGCTATAGGATCATTATATCTTAGTTATGTTACAGGTAAACCAAGTTGGTCTCTTATTGCAGCTCAGGCTATTGCTCAAGGATATGTTTTACCCCTCTCTTTAGCTATTCTTAGACATGACGAAGAAATTAATGGATTAGATTATAGAGATTTTTCTCAAATGTCTTCAGATGAAGAATTAATTACACTTAATGAAGGGAAAAAAGCAATAGCGGATGCAGCTATACCACATTTAAGAAATGAATTGCTTCCACTTTTATCTGATGCGCCTTATAGTGCGAATCAATTATATAATAAAATTCCTAAGCACCTAAAACGTGTTATGGGAGAAGGATCATCAAGAGATCCTGAGAGAATAATTGCACAAGTTTTTGAGGGAGATAAGGATATAATCCGTAGACATGCTCCTAATGGAAAGATCTATTTTGGTTTGGAAAGTAAAGCTTATGAAGCTGCACCACAGCCTAGTATCATACTTAGTCCAATTTAAACACAATGTAAAGACATATAATTAAATAATTAATACATCAAAATTAATATTCCTAACTTATAACAGCAGTCTTAATATCCTGTCTACATTTACATTCTGGGTTACCCTTGACCTTCGGAATCGTGGAAATAATTAGTTTTTTAACGTTATTGGCATTTTGTTTCATGACCTTTAATACCTCCTCAATTGTAACTTCTGGTCTATCTTCTAAAAAGCAGTCATAGTCAGTACTCATAGCAACAGAAGCATAACAAATTCCAGCTTCTCTTGCTAAAACAACTTCTGGAACGGTGCTCATGTTAATTACATCTGCTTTCCAAGATCTAAATAAGTTGCTTTCTGCTTTTGTGCTGAATCTAGGGCCTTCTATTGTTACTACAATGCCTTTTTTGTGGTTGCTTAAATTTAAATCATCAGCTGTTTCTCCCAATAATTTTCTTAAATCGGAACAAAAAGGCTCTGCCATTGGTATGTGAGTGACATGATCTTTTTCATAGAAAGTGCTTTTTCTTTTGGTTGTTCTGTCTATAAATTGATCTATAAAAACAAAATCTCCGGGCTTAATTTCCTTCTTTAATGAACCGCAGGCAGTTGTAACAATTATATGAGTACATCCTTGTTCTTTTAAGGCATGTATGTTTGCTTGATAATTAACACCAGTAGGGTAAATTGTATGCTTTTTACCATGTCTTGCTAATATAACAACGTCAATATTTTCTATCTTTCCAACAGTTAAAGCAGAAGATGGCTTTCCAAATGGAGTG
The DNA here is from genome assembly GCA_022564635.1 of Nanobdellota archaeon. Classification (GTDB taxonomy): domain Archaea; phylum Nanobdellota; class Nanobdellia; order Woesearchaeales; family GW2011-AR4; genus JACPJP01. The sequence continues at coordinate 22,374 of JADFLA010000012.1, forward strand.
CCTACTTCTATTTCTTTTGCACCTTTCATTATTTTAGGGTCATCCAATCCAGAGCCACCAATAATTCCTATTTTTACCATTAAAACCCTCTAACATTATTCCAATTACAATATTTAATTTTCATTATTATTTTATTTAATTATAAATTGTTAAAATATTTTAATTATTAATGAATTTTATTTATTAGTTTTTAATCATTGAACTTTATTTTACTTTTAATGCACTTTTCTCAGCTTTATCGCTTATGATTGCGCTATTACCGGAAGGATCTTCAATAATTATTTTCTGCTTTTTCTGGCCCCACATTATTTTCATGAGCTTTTTTAACAAATTTTTGGCTTTTTTCTTATCATCATTATCTTCTGCTGTATCTCTAGCTGTTTCAATTTGGTACTTTACTCTATTTAATATTCCTTCAATGTTTGTTACAAAACCCTGAGAAGCAGGACCGGGAGTTATTGTTGTTATATGAGGTATTTTGACAGTAGCTTCAGAGCTTTTGACAATCCTTATTTTCATATCTTCTTCATTGCTAATTTCAAAAGTATATTTACTGGGATCTTTTCTTTCTGCAGCTTCTACATCAGATTTATGGTATTTACAGTTATTGCAAGTCATGGAAAAAAGAAAAGTTTTTCCAAAATATGGAATTTCTGTTTCCTTCTCCATCAAAGTCAAGGTCTTCTTATGACATAATGGACACATTTCCCCAGGTGTTTGTTGCAGTTCTGACATAGAAGCGAGGGAAGAAATTCTGTTTTTATAGTTTTTGGTTACGGGAATATGTATTGTAATAGATAAGCGAGGCTGAGCGATGTGGCAGGACAGCGAAGCCTCGCACTAAAATTCGCCGAAGGCAAATTAAAAGTTAGAATTAAATTACAAGAAAACTAATAATCTTAATCATACTCACTAACTTCACTAACAGCTTCTTTTTTTGGCTCTTCTTTTGATTTGTTCCTATAGATACTGGCAAAGGAAGGTACTGCTGCTATCCAGTTGTCTCCGAAACCAGCTATATCGCCTTCAATAGCATCGCATGTCTTTTTTATTTTGTTAATAGCACGTTTTAGCTCAATTAAATCCTTGTCTTTTAACGGTTTAATGTTAACCAAAGCTATAGTATGACCCTCTCTTAAAGAATCAAGAATTGGTTTAATACTTTCAAAATCTTCTATTACAAAAGGCCTCACAGTTACTTTAGAACTTTTTTCTGCTTCTACATCTGTTCCAAGCTCAACATAGCCCTCTTCCTCAGTCTCATGCATAATTTCAGAACCAGCTCCAGAAACCTTTTCCTTTAATTTTGATAAAAACCCTGACATCTAACCACCTTATTTTGTCTAAATTAAATATTTATACAAATCAATTATTTTAATTGACAGCAAATATATAAATCTTTCTATTGAGCGGTAGATACACTCTAAAATTTTCCTAAATCGTGCGCAACGAAACATTTTTAAATCAAAGTATAATTCAAATTTTTATGGCAAATAAGATAGGTGGCTTAAGAAGAAAAAGCAGATATAAGTTTAAGAAGGAAAGGAGGAGAAAAGGAAAAATTAGCGTGAGCAGGTTCATGCAGTCTTTTAAAGCTGGCCAAAGGGTCCATTTAAGTGTAGAACCTTCAGTGCATAAAGGAGTTTATCATCCAAGATTTATAGGCAAGACTGGAATTGTTAAAAGATCAAGGGGAAGATGTTATGAAGTTATGATAAATGATAAAGGTAAAGAAAAACTGCTTATAGTTCATCCAGTGCATTTAAAAGAAACTAAGGGTTAAAATGGCATTAGAAATATTATCAGAAACTCCCATGAGCGCGGCTCAGCTAAAAGAGGAGATAAAGAGGATAAAGCAAAGAGATAAAGAGCTAAATTTCAGAGCAGCAAAGGCAGAAGAACACTTAGATCATATTGAAGTTCATAAGGACACTAAACTTCTTTTTGAGAAATTAAGCAAGCTGAACATCCAAAGGCTCAGAGAGCAGCATATATACAAGATTATAGATATAATGCCTACAACAATTAAAGACCTAAAAGTTGTTCTGCAAGGCTATACAATAAGCATAAACAATGAGAATATGAAGAAAATCGTTGATGCAGTAAATAATTTCATAGGGAAGAAGTGAATTCTAGGTTGGTTTTTGTGTAAACCAATATTGTTTTTCTATTTCTTTCTTTGGTTATTGGTTTGAACATTTTGTGTGACTAACATAACTCCAATAACTCCACAATTATTCATTTACACGCCTTATTCTATATCTATATAATTCTGTTCCGAAATACATTCCCACTTCATAGGGTACCTCTCTAACTTGCCGTTGCCACAATCCTACTAAAACATCAGGTTCAACTAGAATAGCTGCTTGACCTGGTGAATTTAATTCATAACTTTTATCGGTGCTATATATAAAGAACAAATCACCAGCCCCTCTATATTCAAAATCAACAAGTTCTCCAAAATCTCTTAGTCTACCAGGCACCTGCACTCCAACGTCTTCCAATACCTTTCTTACAAAATCTCCGCATACCGGCATTCTATGTGGCTCCGAATAAGATTTCACATATAAGCTCATATCAAAAACTTCTTCTAACCTTTTACCAACATATCCTCGAGCAATATCAACTATTTTAGTTCCAAGATTTTCTCCAGAATGTTCTAACATACTCATGAAGGTTTGAGTATCGGATTAGTTTTTAAAAACTTATTGCCCAATAAAGCCCTTGATTTAAGAGGAGGGTTTTTAAATCTTTGAGAAACTGAAAGGTAAAAATACGAGAGAATTTGTTCTCATTATTAATGTTGGAATAAATCAGCAAATATTTGTTGGTATTCTTCTCGTTGAGACTCTAATTCTTCTACATCAAACTGTCTTAGTAATAGGTCTATCACATCTGATAGATATTCTTCATTAAACTTTTGTAGTTCTGATGAATGTGATTCAGATGGTATAGTCGTAACCATCATGTCAGTATGCAATTTAGTGGGATTATCCAATTCTTTATATTCCAGAAATACATATATCCGTTGGTGGACCTCCTTCTTTTATAGCCCTTCCACTCCATATTCTATTAACAGTACGTCCAACCGGTAAAGGTGTTCTATTAAAACTTAAAATACCTTCAAGACCTGTTGCAATTAATGTATCTATATCATACTTTGGTCTAACTAATAACATTGCACTATAAGCTCCACCTGGTGCATTAAAATAATGCCGAGTCATATTATAATTTAGTTATTGTAATTCATTTAAATATGTATTCCTCTACTTGATTATACCTATAATTTTTCTATATTCAACCTCAATTTTAGCTTCACCTCATTCATCCAAAGTCTCAACTCCACACCCAAAACCTCTTCTTAGAATATGGTTGTTGTGGGGGAAGGCGTTTGACTTTACGACCAAAAATAGGACTTTACGACCAAAATATGGTAGATACACCCCTCCTATTGATTTGGTAAAGTACTTTACGACCAAAATCGACTAAACGTCCAAAGCCCATTTATCTGTAACCTTTTTATAGAACTGCTTATCCAAGTATAAGTTCCAAAAACATTTAAACGGCAATATTTATAAATTCCAAAAACAAAATTTTAAACATTTCCAACTACTGGTCCTAATACTAAGCTTTAAAAAATATAAAGTCCAAGATTGAAACTCTTCAAAGTACTGTTAAAATTGAAAATCTTTATAAATAACAAAGTCCAAAGTGTAAAAAAATGAGGGTGGATATTGAAAAGGGGCATATTGATAGTTATAAAAGGATAGCAAGAGAAGCCAACAGAGCTATAAAAAGGGTTAGTTTGAAAATCCCAAAGACTAAATATAAAAGGATTTTGTTCCAAACAGATATAAGTGTAGAGGATAAGAAAAAAAAACTTACAAAAATCTTACACGAACTAATAATAAGCACTTTTGCAGTAAATATAAAGCAGATTAAAAAGAAAAAAAAAGCATTAGACGACCTTAAGATAAATATATTGGTGATAAGAGGAATTATACATAAGATAAAGGCTATTAATAATTACCTTGAAGAAAGTTTGTTACGGGAACTCGGGTTGATTGGATTGTCATTGATAGTAAAAGCTATTAAATCGGATACGCCTGAGAAATATCTTAAAAAGAGTGGCAGAGTATTGTCAAAAGATTATATTCATAAGATAGAACATACTGTTTATGAACTGATGCACGAAATTGTATTTTTTGATAAGAAGTTGATAAAGGATTACGAGAAAAAAGAAATAAAAATAATTGGGAGAGAAAAGCTAGGAATAAAGGATATAGAAAAAATACTTAGGATTGAGAGTGAGCTTTTAGATGCTCTGGAAGCAAAAATACCTCCAGCCAAGAAGGTAAAACCAAAATTGTTCAAAAAAGAAATATTTAACCGTTGGATTCCGATGGTATTTGCCTTATTGTCAAGCTTTGAAGCGGAATATGAAAAGGAAAAATTAATATTTTCAAAAATAAAAAACAATGATAGTTTAAGAAAAAAAATTGAAAACAAGATAAAGCATGTTGTCAATGAAAAAGAGCGCATTTTAAAGATAAAAGAAAAGCGTGCATTAGCAATGAAAAATATAGGGAGAATAAGTGATGATTACAGACAGACATTCCATGACTATGTATCAGCAGCAAGCTTATAAAAAGAATATGCAATTATTACAACCAGATCCAAAAATGGAAAGAACAAAAGAAGAAAACACAATAATATTAGATTTTTTGCCGAATGGGTACGCATTAGATGACAGACCCATGTACATGAAGACTCCGGTAGCTCAGGCTATAGGAATAGAGCATTTTGTTTTATTGGAATTAGTGCCAAAAAAGGGAGTGCATTTGCAGCTGTACGAGGAAGTGTATATAGGGGAAGGCAAGAGGGATAAGATACACCACATAGTCGGTAAAATACCGATGTCAAAATTAACAAGAACTGCTACATCAGAGCTAGAGTTTATTATAAAAGATATTGTGAAGAAGAACGAAAAAAGATTTATTGACTTTTTCAACAATGCAAGACCTTTAAGCACAAGAATGCACCAGATTGAGCTGCTGCCAGGTGTTGGGAAGAAGCACATGTGGGAGATAATCAATGCTAGGGAAGAAAAACCATTTGAGAGCTTTGACGACATCAAGAAAAGGGTAAAATTAATTCCAGATCCTGAGAAATTAATAATCAGGAGGATAATACATGAATTGGAAGGGGCAGATAAGCATAGATTGTTTGTTGATGTTTACTAGACATTCTTAATTGATAAAATTATGCGTAATCCCCACTAAAATCTTTAAAAAATGTAATTAGTAAGGATAATGCTATAGGCCCTACAAATATTCCAATTAATCCAAATAGGCTCAATCCTCCGATAATTCCAATTAGAACAGTAAGTGGATGCACATCACCTTTTCCTCCTACTATTTTAACTCTCAATATATTGTCTGATGTGCTTATTATGAAAATTCCATATAGAATCAATCCAATTCCTTTTCCAATGTCAAAATATTCATTCACAATTATTCCGTTGATTATTAAAAATATTGATGCAGGGATCCATATGATTGCTGGTCCTATTAATGGAAGCAGAGCAAAAATTGCCATTACAACACCCCAGAAAATAGCACTCTCAATGCCAAAAATATAAAATCCTATTGTCCCTAAAACACCTTGTGCTATTGCAACAATAATATGAGCGTAGACAACAGAATAAGTAACTTGGCCAAACTTTTTTATTAGTTTATCAGAATATTTTTTGTGCAAAGGTATCATTACCACAACACCATTTATTATCTTTTTTCCGTCTTTAAACAAAAAGAAGGATATGAACAAAACCAGGGTCATACCGACAATAATGTTTGGTATCCTTACAACGATGTATGTTGCAAACTCAGTTATCTTCTGGAAAAGTTTGTTAATAAAATTATCAAAATTAAAATAACCTGATCCGGTAATAAAATTGATTGTATCGCATTTTATAGAATTTATATTTTCGCAACTTACATCAAAAAAACCTTTATCAACAATATTTTCTTTGGCATAATCATAAATACCTGCAGCTTGCTTTGGTATTTGAGATGCTACAAATACAAAGGGCATAAGAAAAATTATTATTATTAAAACAAGGGTTATTAAAATTGATAAGCTTTCATATTTTGAATGTTCTTTGATTCTTTTGTATAACGGATAGAATATGTAAGTTAATATTATACTTGCCAGGAAAATATTAATCAGTGGTTTTAATAAAAGATAGAACAAAATTATTGCTGCTATGAAAAAAAGCAATTGTATATTTGATATATTTGTATTTTTGATTTTCAATCACTCTTTGAATTTTGTATATAAGGCAGCTACTGATATGATAATAAGACCAACCAAAATATGAGATATTCCTCTGCTGATGTTTGGAAATGCTTCATTAATATATAATGCAATTCCTATACCTAAAACTCCCAATCCAGCTGAGAAAAGAATAATGGTTGTTAATAATTTTCTAATTTTTCTTCCGATTCCGGATATGTCTTTAATCCACTTTACTAAATGTTCAGATTCCTGAGCAGCAACAGCAATCAAAGATTGTAAAGAATTTTCCATTAATTTATTTAATAATGACTTAAACGTAATCTTTTCTTCTTTTTCTTCTTTTTCTTCTTTTTTTGGCATTACAAATACCTCTTTTATTATAAACCTCTATTAATTACATATTATTTAAAGGTTTTGTTTAGAAAAAACATGTTTTATCCAGAAACTATTTCCCTACGGTGAGTTTCTTCCAGATATGAAACTCACCAAAGCTAAATTAACAGAAACATTAAGGAGAAAGAACCAGGGATGGACAACATATCAAGCAAGGAAAATAGCTAGAATTTCCATAAGGAGAGTAAATCAGGTATGGAAGGAATACAATAAAACCGGCAAGATACCAGAGATAGGCAAGAAGAACGGAAGGCCTAGGAGACCCGTACTTGATCACGAGCTACAAATGGTTGAAATCACATATAAAAAGTATCGTGTCTCTGCTTCTACGATTGAAAAGCTGATTGAAAGAGACTATGGAATTCATTTGCCTCATAGGCATATTCATAGCATCTTGCTCATGTTAGGATATGCTTCCTCAAAGAATAAAAAAGATAGGCGTAAGAAAGATTGGATTAGATACGAGCGCAGGCATAGCCTTACTGCTGTACACATTGACTGGTATTATGATCCTGTCAATGAGCAATGGGTTTTTGCTGTTCTTGATGATGCGAGCAGATATCTGCTAGCTTTGCTCGAAGTTAAGAGTGCTACTACAAATACTTCTATCGAAGGGATGGAGCATGCTCTGAAGTACGGCAAAATCAAGCAATGTATTTCAGATCATGGCACTCAGTTCATAAAGCAAAAGGGTATGAAATCAGGCTTTGTTGAGTTTCTCAAGGGAGAAGGAATTAAACAGATTCTTTGTCGAATAAAACATCCACAGAGTAATGGCAAGGTAGAGAAATTCTTTGATTTGTATAAGAACCATAGGCATGCATTTAACACTAATGAGGAATTTATGGAGTGGTATAATGAAGTTAGACCCCATAGATCACTCAGATTTAAAGAATTGGAGACACCACACCAAGCTTTCATCAGGAAGATGAAAGCGGAGGTTTAATAATGAGAAAGCGATTTATGCTATCGAAGGGAAATAATAAAGGGATAGCACAGATGGTTTAAGGATCAATTATCTCATGCTGCATCTTCCTCAAATTCATAACCTGCGTCCTGCCAACCTGCAATTCCTGCTTCATAATCAACAACATTAGTATAACCAAGTTCCTCCAATTTCTTACCAGCTCTAGGAGACGCCTGGCAATCTGTACTTGCACAGTAAACCACTATTTCCTTACTCTTATCTGGAAGATCACTTGAAGATCTATTTTCTATTTCATCTACAGGTATATTTATAGATGTTTTGATA
>JADFLA010000060.1 GCA_022564635.1 Nanobdellota archaeon
ATCCTTTTCTCTTAGTTGGAGATTTCAGGGTCATGGTGGTTACCTCCACCACCCCTGGAATAATAATCGAATTCTTCTTTCTAGTATATAAGGAGAGTCTTATTTAAGAATTATGCACCAACCTCGGTTATCTTCTATGTTTTATCATTTTGACTTAAACTTTTCCCTTTTTACTTATACTCCCAATCAACAAAAAAAGCTTTTTAAATCATCGCTTATTAATAATAGTGAAATGACAAGTCCATTGCCAACAATGGGAGATATCTCAACCAGATTGTACCATACTGCACAGAAGTACGTGGGAAAATCTCTGGAGGAGGTTCTTGGCAAAGATACCTCCTTAGATTCATCTTGTGGTAATTTTGTGCGAAAAGTTTTAGATGAAGAAGGGATTCAGATACAGGGACGGCTCAGAGATTTTGGGCAAGAAATTCCATTTGAAGAACGGCATTATGGTGATATATTACTAATATACATGGGAGAGGGTCAGTGGAGCCATAACTCACCATTTCATTGTTGCTTTGCGGCTGAAGGAGATATGCTAATCCAAATGCGGAACCGTACGGTTCGAAAAAGGGATTACCATGAAGAATATACATATGCTTATAAAATTGTAGCAAGACGGGTAACTTAAAGATGAATCTGGGTTTGGATCATGAATTAATAGAATGGTTAAAATAAATAGCCAAAAAAATTACTCAACCCTAACACATTCCCTATTCCTGCATACTTCTCCTGCATCGCAGCCGCATAGCTCGCAGTATTCTACTAATTTTCCATACACACAAAAATTTGGTTTTATTAATGTGGAGCATTCGCCATTTAAGGAACCGTCAGCACAAACTCTAGGATCATTTTCAAATGTTTCCACATCAAAAAAAGAATTTACTTCTTTTACCTCTCTAACTACAAAACCTGTTGTCTGAGGTTCTGTTGTAAATATACCTATCATAGTTACAAACATGAGGAGCAAAAGCAAAATACCGTAAAAATTCGCATTTTCGTTAATCATATAGAAAACCTGGTAAATATAGTTTAAATAAGTTTCGTTTAAAATTAATTAGTTTCCCAAAACCTTCTTTCCGTTCATATAAGGAACTAAAACACTAGGGACTTTAACAGTTCCATCTTTCTGCTGGTAATTTTCCAATATTGCTCTTAAGGTTCTTGAGGTTGCGATTGCTGTGCTATTTATAGTATGAACATACTCTTTTTCTTTTGCTTTTAGATATTTAATATTAAGCCTTGCTGCTTGGTAAGAGGTGCAGTTTGAGCAGGAAACAACTTCCTTGTAGGCTTTTTCATGGGACATATAAACATCCAAATCATATTTTTTTGCTGCAATAGAACCAATGTCAGCTGTGCAGATGCTGACAACTCTATAAGGAAGTTTTAATTTTTTGAAAAGTTCTTCTGAATTTTTAATTAACTCCTCAAATAATTTCCAGGAATCTTTTGGATGGCAGAAAATAAATTGCTCCACTTTGTTGAATTGATGCACTCTAAATAAGCCTTTTTCATCAATGCCATGGCTTCCAATTTCTTTCCTAAAGCAAGGACTTACACCGACAAACTTTTTTGGTAAATCATTTTCATTAAAAATATGATCAGAATACATTGCTGCAAGTGCATGCTCTGATGTAGCAATCAAGTATAAATCTTCTTGATCAATTTTATACATCATTGTTTCAAAATCCTTTAGATCAGTAACACCTTCATATGGCTTTCTCCTCAGCATTAAAGGTACTTCTGCAAGAACAAATCCTTTTTTTGTTAAATTGTCAATTGCAAATCTTTGTAAGGCAAACTCCATTAAAGCTAAATCCCCTAATAGATAATAAAAGCCGCGGCCTGAAACTTTTGCAGCATTTTCGAAATCTCCTAATTTTAGTTTTTCAATTATTGCTTCATGCGTTTTTAGTTTAAAATCAAATTTCTTTATTTGACCAAATTTTCTTAGAACTTTATTGTCTTTTTCTGATTTTCCTATTGGGACGGATTTATCTAGAATATTAGGTATTCGCATTAAATAATGCTTAATTTCATTCCTTAAATTGTCAACTTTAGTTGTAAGTTCATGGACTTTTTTTGGAAGATCTCTGGCTTCCTTTATTTTTTCTTTAATATCTTGGCCTTGTTTTTTTAATTGCCTTATTTCATCTGATATCAAATTCCTTCTATGCCTTAATTCCTGCTCTTTTTTTAATAAATCTAGATATTGATTGTGTTTCTTAATAACTTCATCTACCCATTTTACTTTCTCAAGGTCATTTCTTTTTTTAAGGTCTTTTTTTACAATATCCGGATTTTCTTTTATGAATTTTATTGTTAGCATTTTAAGATAAAGATTATTAGTTATATAAAAAGGTTTTTGAATTTAAAAAACTTTAAACCAATTTCTTTATGAGTTCTGAAACGATAATTTTTTTCTTTTCAGAAGATAACGAAAAAAGTATTTTTTTTATCATTTTTTCTGAGATCGTAAAAATATAGTTGAGTTTAATGACACTTTCTTTTATTGCGCCTTCTTTCTTTGATAATGGAATACCTTTCATTTCAACGTTGCTCGTTATGCCAGCTACAACCACATTACCATATTCTTCAAAAAGAACTACTGCTGGCCTACTCTTTATTTCAAAAGTATCAACAAATTGTATCTGAGCTAGAATAACATCTCCAAACTTAGGCATTCTCCCAAGCCTCATCCTTTTTATTATCCCAAAGTTCCTTCATTTTTTCCTGCTGAATCTTATGTAAGAACTCATCGTATTGATTTCTTTCTTTGAGTGCAACAAAAATTTTGCTCATTTTTTCGAGAAGTTCATTGTAGGTTTGCCTAGGATATTCTTTTGCTTTTTTTAACTGCTCTACAACATCTTTATTTAGCTGAATTGTTGAAACATCTTTCATATATAATCACCTATATATCAATTATGGGTTACTTATATATAAGTTTTTTGATAAATTTTTAAAAAATAGTTGTTTAGAAAAAAAATTAATTAACATCTACTTGATAACCATTTGCTTTCAAGATATGTAAAGCTTCTAATTTATCAAAATAGAAAAATATATAAATAAGTTAAACTTATTCTAACTTAGGTGAACTAATATGGTACAAGCATTGATAAAATTGGATGAAAATACGAATAGAGTCTTGAATATTGTAAAGGCCAAATATGGACTAAAGGACAAGGGAGAGGCTATTCAAGCTGTTGTTAAGGAGTATATAGAAATGGAAAATGAACCTGAGCTAAGGCCGGAATTTATAGAGAAGATAAAGCAAATTGAGAAACAAAAAAGCATAAGGGTTAAGGATTTTGCAAGCAGATATGGGTTAAAATAGAATGTATGAATTAGACATCAAACCTGAAGCAGATAAGATATTTAAGAGACTATACAAGAAGAATCCAAAACAGTTGCAAATAATAAACAAAAAGATTCATGAAATAAGGATGAATCCTTATCATAAATATAAATTTCTAAGAAAACCTCTCCAGACTTTTAATAGAGTACATATCGACAAACATTTTGTCTTAATATTCAAGATTAAACATGAAGAAAAATTAGTTGATGTGTACTATTATGACCATCATGATAATGTAATACAAATGGTTGCCAAGTGAAGAATTTTAGATAATTAACCCTTAACATCATAATAAACCCTTCTATTATTCTTTCCTTTATTTTCTACTTTTACAATTTCAATGGTTCCTATTTCTTTTAAGCTGTTGACATGACAGCCTCCATCAGCTTGTCTGTCTATGCCTTCGATTTCTACTATCCTTAATATTTCAACTTCCGGAGGCATTTTGTTTGCTAGCTTTACCATGTCTGGGATTTTCAAAGCTTCTTCCCTTTTCATGTAAGAAATTTTAACAGGTGCATTTTTTTGCACTAGTTCATTTGCAAGCTTGCAATAATCATCAATGATTGCTCGATCAAAATTTTCCATAGAAAAATCCATTCTTGCCTTTTCTGGTTCAATTTTACCACCGGTTATTAATGCATTTGATTTATTGTGGAAAATAGAGGCTAATAAATGGGCGGTTGTATGTAATTTCATTAATTTATAGCGTTTTTCCCAGTTTATTATACCAATAACTTTGTCTCCTTGTTTTAATCCTGGTTTGGAAACTTCATGGCTTATTTTATCATCAAATTTTCCAACATAAACTACTGGAAATTCTTCATCATTTCTTAATAAAACTCCAATATCGTAAGCAACTCCTCCACCTAGAGGATAGAAAGCAGTTTTATCCAAAATAACATATTTATCGTCTTTGACACTTTCAACAGTAGCTTCGAATTCTTTTAGGTAGCAATTGTCCATGTAAAGGGCATTTTCCATAAAACTACACCAATATTATTTTTATCTTATCATTCACAATTATCCACGTAGTGGATACCGAAAATCTTTGATTTTCTTGTATTTGATAATTTATTATTTTATTTTTAAACATGATTTTATCAGGGCATTGAAAAAAATAATAATTTTTCGAAAAATTTCTTGATTACTACGTGAAGGGAATTTTTGTCTTATAAATTTCCTTAATGATCAATCTTAAGTTGTGTTTGCATTATTGTACTGCAAGCGTCTGCTCACAAGTTCGCAGCAATTCACTAGCAAAACACGCGAAAATCTACGATTTTCGGTGTCCCAAAAATTGCAAGGCAATTTTTTAGGACATCGAATTATTATTATTCATTAATTGCGTTATAATTTTAAAAGGTGTATTAATATATATCATAAACTAATAATTGTGATTGTATTTCTAAACTTTATTGTACTTATTATTCTTTTTTCTTTAATTGTTGGCCGCAGCACATAAGATCGCATTGCTCTTCATCGCAAGCTTTTGACACTGTAACTTCCAAGCCGCAACCTCCGCAATGATATACCTCTCCATCTTTCATATTTCCCATTAAAACCGCCCTCCAATAAATTTTATTTCTTCTTCAAAATTAAATTCAATATTTTTTGTTTGCCTGTCCAGTCCAATGCTTCTTTAAGGACTTCTTGTATCGTACTTACTGGTATGATTTTAATTTTGTTTAATTTCTCTCTAGGCACTATAATGTCTTTAAAGTTTGCTTTTGGTACAATTACTTGCGACATTCCAGCTTCTATTGCTGCCTCTACCTTTGATGTTACACCACCTACTGGCAGTACTTCTCCACGAACAGATAATGAGCCCGTCATAGCAGTATCTTGCTTGACTGGGATTTTTTTGAATGCTGAAATTATGCTAGTTGCGACTGCGATGCTTGCTGAATCACCTTCAATGCCTTCATAAGTCTGCAAAAACTGGACGTATATGTCATATGTTTCTTTTATGTCCTCGCCAAAGTATTTTTTTATGATTGCAGAAACATTCTTTATTGCTTCTTTTGCTATATCTCCCAATTTACCAGTCGCAATTATCTCTGATTCTTGTCCACCTGGAGTTACTTCTGATTCTATAGGCAAAATAATTCCAGAATAAGGTGGTGTTACTCCAATTACAGCGAGGCCATTCACTCTTCCTATTCTTTTTCCAGTTGTTACAATAATCTCATATTCCTTTTTTTGGTCAATATATTTGTCAGCAATCTGCTGTTCCAAAGATTTAGCTATTTTTTTTGCTTGTGTAATATGTTTTTTCATAACCAAGCTTGATTTTTGTTCTTTAGCCAGATCACCTGCAGCTCTAATTAATCCACCAAGTTCCCTTAAACGTAAAGTAAGATGATTTTTTCTGTCTGCTCTTCTCCTTGCTTCCTCTAAAATTTCATCAACTGCTTCTTTGCTAAAGTGAGGTATTCTACCATCTTTAATAACTTCTTGAGCGACTAAAACTGTAATCTTATCCCTGTTTTCCTCGTTATCAGGGAATGTTTCTTCCATATAGACTTCATAACCATAGCCTCTTATTCTAGATCTTAAGGCTGGATGCATATGCTTTACTGTTTCTACATTTCCTGCAGCTACCATAATAAAATCGCATGGAACTGGCTCTGTTCTTACCATAGCTCCTGCTGATCTTTCACTTTGACCAGTAATAGAGAATTTCTTTTCCTGCATTGCCGATAAAAGCTCTTGCTGAGTTGCTGGATCTAAAGTTGCAATTTCATCTATAAATAAGACTCCTAGATGACATTTATGAATCATTCCTGCAACAACTCTTTCATGAGCTGGTGTTCCAAGGCCTCCTGATTGAAAAGGATCGTGAAGCACATCGCCTAAAAGTGCACCAGCATGCGCTCCAGTCGCATCAAAAAATGAGGCTTGTTTTTTCTTAAAATTATCAACAATAACTTTTGGTATTTTAGCTTTGCCTTCCATCCTTTTTCCTAAGTTAAGGAAGATAACAAATGCAGCTAGAAAAAGAAAAGATCCAACAAAAGAAGCTCCAAATATAATTGCACCAACAGTAAAATCATATCTGTTCCCATAATAATTAAACATAAGCCATGGTGCAAACATTGCAACAATAACAAGTATAAATAAAATTATATTCTGGTTTTTGAACATATTCATTCCTTGAACGCGGGCACGAGCAACCAAATCGCGGCCTTGGCCAGCAGGAACTGTCCTTATTAAGGGCGTATTTTCATCATTTGGGTTTGGGAAAGAAACTGTATCAACAAGTTTTTCTTTTGGAAGCAACTCTGCAAGGGCAAGACCGAGCAAACTCTTTCCAGTACCTGGCTCTCCTATTAATAACACATTTCTCCTTTGCTGGCCTGCTTTTTTTATAAGCTCAACTGCCTTTTCTTGACCTATAATCTGGCCTATAAGTTTTTCTGAAACCTTTATTTCAGCAGTTGATTTATAGTTCTTAGGAACAGATTTAGCTGGATTTATTGAAGTTGATTTTATAGCCTCAGGTTTTTTTTCTGTTTTTTCTTCTTTTGGTTTTTGAATCTCGGACTTATCTGCCATGGTTTTGGTGGTGTATGTACTGTATAAAAAGGTTTTGTTTAAGCCGAGGTTGGTGCATAATTCTTAAATAAGACTCTTCTTATACACTAGAAAGAAGAATTCGATTATTATTCCAGGGGTGGTGGAGGTAACCACCATGACCCTGAAATCTCCAACTAAGAGAAAAGGAT
>JADFLA010000013.1 GCA_022564635.1 Nanobdellota archaeon
ATTGCTCATAATCTCCAAAAAATTTGGAGATTATCCCAGGCTAACGCCTGCTGAAATTATTTTTTCAGCAAATATATTCTGGAAAAGTAATTGTGGGACAGCCTGGCTTGTTAGGCCGACGTTTTTAAGCCACCTCAGTTACTGAATCTATATGCGTTACCGCCTTCGTTTAATACAAGTATTAAACGATTCACTGCGTTCTTCTAAGTTTTTTAATTCTTATATTGGAACTATTAACCATATTCTAGAAGAGCTTTGGCTGTAAATATTATTATCTGATAAAAATACAAAAAATATAAAAGTACATAGGTTAATATTATTAAAAATGGTACAACGTGCGCATGATCCAGAATTGAAAAGACGCTTACGATGGCTAGAACATACAATAAGAGAACTTAATTCTGAATTTAGGAGTATCTTACAAGCTGTTTCTCATGATACTGAAGAGGCTGAAAGAACAAGGAAATATCTTGAAGAACAAGTACAAGGAATCAGGGATGCCTTTCAACAAATTGATGAAGCACTTTTAAGGGTAGAAGAGGTTGATGAAGAGTATTGGAAAAAAACTAAATTAACAATGGAAAGATTGAGGGATGATTTTATAATTATTGTAAAGAGGTGGCAAAGCGGTGCAAATCGAAAAAGGGTTATTGGGTATTATGATGAGATTTACGAGCGTGTAATAGAGATAATTGACTCACAGTCAGACGAAGAAATTGTTAAGTTTATTGATGAAGTAAGAATTTTATCTTCACATACCTCCCTAGGTATACGATATGCGAGACTTTATTATGATTTAGAACGAGGTTATAATTCAGGACGTATGGGAAAGAGAGAAATTGTAGAGAGGTCAATTAAGGCATTAGAAAATCTTTACGATATTTACAGTTACAGTAAAGGAAGAGTTCGTAGGGGTAATATATAATCTTTAGTAGAATAGACTTTCTTTAAAAATCCTTCTCTTAAATCAAGGGTTTATTAGGTAATAAGTTATTGTTATAGTTCTAAGTAAAAAACTACGGCAGTAACGCATACGGTGGCTTAAAAACTTCCCTACGGGTCGCCTAACACACATTTTATGATTCGCTCTTTGTTCGCTTCGCTCACAATGTCGCTCAATCTTCGTTTTCTTTCAGAAAACGACATAAAATATTGTACGTTAGATGACCTTTTGACAATTATTAAGAAATCAATTCAATTATTCCCCAAACCAATAGTATAATCCAGATTAACATAAAAAACCACTGTTCTTTTAAACAATTTTTGGGTCTTCGCTTGAGATCCATTTTACTAAACCATCAGCATATCTTGATATTCCTACTGTCATAAGTAATCCAAAAAATAGCATTATTGCAAAAATATCTACAATTGTTATTCCTGCATTAACAAGATAATATAAAACAATTACTGCTAATATTAAAGCTATAATAGATGATACTTGCGGTTTGGAATAAATTTTTTTTGAGAAATTAAAAGAACAACTAATTTTATAACTGAAAGGACTATAACAATAGCAGCTAGTGTTTCCAAGATCCCAAAAGGCATTTTATATTATATTATTTGAATGCTTAAATAATTTTCTAAACCTTATCTTTTTCATGAAGTTTTATAGCATACTTAGCTACTTCATGTTTTTGACAATCTGAACAATAATATTTGCCAGCATATTGTAAATCCATCATTTTACCACATTTTTTACATAAAGGCCCAGAAAAAACATTTTTAATAGTTTTTATTACTGGCATTTTTTGAATATATAATTTATAAAAACTTTGGCTCTTAACTTTTCCAATTCTTAGAAAACAGCTCTAAAGTAATGTCTTCTTGAGGCCATATTTTCAAAGATTTATAGCTTGTTCCTTTTTCCTCATTAACAGTTCTATGTGTTTCATCGCAGTATGGCAAATTCTTGCTATTACCGCATGTGCAAATACTGCATTTCTGTCCTGCTTTTAACATCACTTTCTTAGTTTCCTGTTCTATCATTTGACTCTAGCTTTTCCAATCTTTTCTCAATCTCCATAAGCTTATGGATAATGATTACATGAGTCTTTTTTGCATCAATGCCCACAGGACTGTCCTTGCTGTCTATCAATTTTTCAATATCTTTATATTCATCTTCTGGAATTTCCATAAAACCACCTCAATTATGGTAATCAGAATACTATAAAAACTTTGTCAAATATTAAAGTCCGACATAAAATTTTATAAATAATTTAGTATTTCTGATAGTTATGATTGTTCCGGAAGAAGACCTTGAAAAATATCTTGGAAATGATTTGAAAAATTTGAGCGGTTTGGATTGGTTAAGATCAACGCTAGAAAAACTTGTTGAGTTTAATGATCAAGCAGAAAATGAGTATGGTATTTATGGCGTAGACTTAATCTTTCTGGCAAATCAAAATGGCGAATCCTGGCATTCTACTGTTAGTAAATATGGATTTGGTATTAGTATGGACATTATGACAAAATTGTTTATTTATTTAGAATTACCTATAGAAAGGGATGGAAACTTTGAGGGATAATGCTGCTACCAGATTATCTATCGAAATTCAAGGTAATATAGATGTAGAAAAACTTATAGAATCATTAGAGTAATTTCCGTTGATTAATAATCTGGATAAAGTTCTGCTAATAGAATAACATAATCATCCAATGAAGAATCCAATGATCTCATTAATCTTTCAATTTTTTTTCTTTCCGCTATGCTTTCATCTGCTTTTTTTCTGAAATAAGCCGCTTCTCTAGCAGACATATTTGACGATTTTATATTACCCATAGTTCCACTCATATTTGCCCTATATATAAAATCGTGTTCAGCATTTGAGTATGCATCATATTTATCTATTAAATCTATTTGCCGTTGAATTAAATTATCCATTACCGCCGAATAAACTCCGGCATCATTGTCATATCTTATTGCCCTTCTAATATTTCTGCCATCTGGCTTCTTGCGCAACTTTTCTAAAGCACGCTCCTTATCCATCTCAAACACATTTTGTTCTAAATCCTTCTGATTTAATACATAATATCTAAAATGGGTTTTAGATACAGATCCGTTATCTACAATTGATGAAATTAAAGAATATCCTTCTGACGCAGAGTTTTTAATAACACCCATATATCCATTCAGTTTATTTCGAATATTATTCATCATTTTAATAATTAAAAATTGAATGAATTATTTAAATTTATCTTTGCTAAGAAGTAATATTTTATTCTTAAGTTATTGGAAGGTCTTAACACCAAAACCCAGCGGAAAACAAAGTTTTCCTGAGTTGCGAAAATCTTCGATTTTCCGCAACCTATTTAAACCAATTACCTATACAAAATATTGAAAATGGGTGAGGTAGATAGTGATTTAATTGATATAGAAAGCATGTCAGATGAATCTCTAAAATATTTCCTAAAACAAAATGCTATTTCTCTAACAGTTTCAGAATCAAGAAGGATTATAGAGCTAATTGGCAGAAATCCAACCTTAACAGAGCTGCATATCTTTAACATACAATGGTCAGAGCATTCCAGCTATAAAAGTTCTAGAGCTGTTTTAAAAATGCTGCCGACAAAAGCTCCAAATGTTATTTTAGGTCCAGTAGAGGATTCTGGAATTGTGGAGTTAGGAAAAATTAATGGAGAAAAATATGGTATTGTAGTAAGTCATGAAAGCCATAATCATCCTTCTCAAGTGGTTCCTTATGAAGGTGCTGCAACAGGTGTTGGTGGTATTTTAAGAGATGTTTTGTGCATGGGAGCTAAAATATTAGCTACTGCTGACCCATTAAGATTTGGTAATCCAAATGGACAAAATAAAAACAAAGTAAAATATATTGCAAATGAAGTTATTAATGGAATAGCAGGTTATGGAAATGCTGTTGGCATTCCAAACTTAGCTGGAGATGTTTATTTCAATGAAAGCTTTGATGACAATTGTTTGGTTAATGTTGTTTGCTTAGGAATAGTGAAAGAAAAAGATATAATACATAGCTATGCTCCAAAAAACGCAAAAGATTATGAGATTGTTATTGTAGGTAAGCCAACAGATAATTCTGGTTTTGGAGGTGCTGCTTTTGCCTCTTTGATTATAGATGAAGAAGCTAGAGAAAGTAATCGTGGAGCTGTACAAGTTCCAGATCCATTCCTAAAAAATGTTTTGATAAGAGCAACCTATGAGGTTTTTAGACAAGCAAAAAAACAAAATGTTAAGTTAGGCTTTAAGGACATGGGTGCTGGCGGAATTATGTGCTCTTCTTCAGAGCTATGTTCAGACTCTGATTTTGGAGCTGAGATCAACCTAGATAAAGTTCATGTATCAATAAAAGATTTACCTCCCTACATTATCTTTTGCTCAGAAACCCAGGAAAGATTTACTTGGATATGTCCTAAAAAATTTACAAAAACCTTGTTAAAAATTTATAATGAGGATTTTGCCTTGTCAACAATAGCAAAAAATGCAAAAGCTGTTGCAATAGGAAAAGTAACCAAAAATCAGGACTATAAAATAAAATATAGAGATAAAATTGTATGCAATGTACCAATTAAAGCAGTAACAAGAGGAATACAATATCAGAGAGCTTTTAAAGAACCAATAAGAAATTTTGCAGAACCAAAGCTGGAAGAACCAAAAAACTACAATGAAATTGCTTTGAAAATTCTTAGTAATCCAAATGTTGCTTCCAAGGAAAAATGCTACAAGCATTATGACAGAAATGTCATGGGCAATTCTATTATTGAATCTGGACAGGCGGATGCAGGGTTAATAAGAGCTGTTCCTAAAAGTAAATATGGAATAGCCTTATCTGTTGATTCTAATCCAAGGTATGGAAAAATAAATCCTTATTTAAGCGCAGTAAATGCTGTTGCAGAGTCCATGCGCAATATTGCTGCTATTGGAGCTGTTCCTGCAGCTTTAACAGACTGCTTAAATTATGGCAACCCTGAAAAACCAGAGCAATTTAATGATTTTGTTGAAGGTGTTAAGGGAATTAAAGCAGCTGCTGAAAATTTATATTTAAGGAAAACAAAAAATCCAGTTCCAATAATATCCGGAAATGTAAGTTTCTATAATGAAAGTTCTAAAGGTAATGCGATAGATCCTTCTGCAATTATTGCATGTATTGGAGTCATGAGAAATTACGAAAAAGCAATTACAATGAAATTAAAAAAACAAAAAACAAATTTATTTTTGGTTGGAAACAGAAAAGATGAGCTAGGTGGAAGTGTTTATTATGAAATCAATAATATATTAGGTGCAAATGTTCCTGATATTAATTTTAAGGAACATAGAAACATGGTTTATGCTATTATTGATTGCATAGATAATGGCTTATTATTAAGTTGTCATGACATATCTGATGGAGGTATGTTTACAACTATAGCTGAGATGATTCTGGGAGGAAATGCTGACGGAAATATTGGAGCAGAAATTAACTTTAATTATCCATATTTAAGAAATGATAAAATTTTGTTTTCAGAAAGCCCTGGTTTTGTTTTTGAGGTAGAGGATAAAAATATTAACAAAGTTAAAACAATTTTTAAGAAATATAATTTAATTGTTCATAAATTAGGAAAAACAATAAAAAAAGACTCATTAAAAATAATTAATAGTAAGAAAACAATAATTAATTTATCGATTGAAAAGATGAAAAAAGCATGGACAAGTGGGTTTGTTGATGCATTGAAATGAAGTACATTAAAAACAATTCACGCAAAAATCGAAGATTTTTGGTGTCCTGAAAATCAAGATTTTCATGACAATAATAAAAACTCAATTAAAATAAAAACAATAATTAATTTTAAAAAATAAATAATTAAAATTGAAAATTATAAAAAATAAAATTATTGAAATTAAAAATTAAAATCGATTGAAAATAATAATTATTTTAAAAAATGCAAAAACCAAAAATAGCAGTCTTGTACTTTCCAGGAAATAATTGCGAGGAAGAAACCAGAGATAGGTGTATAGATGTTGGTATGGATGCTAAAATAATAAGATGGAATTCTAAAGAGAATCTATCTGAATTTGATGGATTTATTATTCCTGGAGGCTTTTCTTATGAAGACAGGATAAGGGCCGGTGTAATAGCAGCAAAAGAGAAAATAATGGATAAAGTGGAAAAAGAAGTTGATAATGGAAAATTATTATTGGGTATATGCAATGGTGCACAAATTTTGGTTGAAACTGGCTTAATTCCAGGATTAAAAGACAAGGTTGAGATGGCTGTTGCACCTAATATAAATCCTTTAGTCTCTGGTTACTATGATGCTTGGGTTTATATTAAACTAAGTAACAATAAGAAGAATGCATTTAATCAATTTTATAAAAATAATGAAATAATTAAAGTTCCGGTTGCTCATGGTGAAGGTCGCTTTATAACAAAAGACAAAAATCTAATTAAAAAATTAATAAAAAACAAACAAATCATCTTTCAATATTGTGATAACAAAGGAAAAGTTGAGAATAAATATCCAACAAATCCAAATGGGGCTGTTAATAATATAGCTGCTATATCAAACAAAGAGGGTAATATAATGGCAATAATGCCCCATCCTGAGAGGGCTTCATTCAACTGGCAGGTTCCTAATTCAATCAAGAACAATTCAAAGACTAATGCAATAAAGATATTTGAGTCAATGAAAAGGTATATTGAGGAGAATAAATTATAAAATGCCAACAATAGAAATGTTTGTTAGCCTAAAAGTACCAGATAATGTTGCAATTACTACATTCAATACTCTAAAAAGAATGGGCTACAATAAATTAAAAAAACTCGAGAGATCTGATTATTATAAATTTGATGTAAAAGGCAATGTTGAAGATTTTAAAAAACAAATAAGCAATACTGATATTCTAGTTAATGCAAACAAGCATAAATTTTTATTTACATTAGAAAAATACAATAACAAAAATAACCATAATATTAAAAAAAATAAAATAATTAATATTTTGGTGCAAGACTTAGATAATGGAAATAGTTTATTGTCAACTCTAAAAGAAAGATTAGGGTTTACGAACATAAAAAAACTTGAAAAAGGCATTTTATGGACTATGCATTTTGATAAAAAGGTGCAAGTAAAAAAAATTGCTGTAGAAATTACAAAAAGCTTATTAATGAATGAAAATTATCAGAAATATAAAATATTAGAATAAAATGTTACCAGAAATGAAAATATCATTTTTAGAAAAATGTTTAATTCAGACATTTTACGAAAGGCCAAAAACCATAAGAGAGGTTGTAGAAACTACAAATTTTGATAGAATTTTTGTTGTTAGAGGTATAACAGGATTACAAGAAGACGGGGTTGTCGAAGAAGGGGAATACAAAGTATTGAGAGAACCAACAGATACTGTGAAAGGGTTACGATCACGAACATATAGGCTTACATCTGCATGGAGGGAAATGTATTCTACCTTAAATGCGGAAATAGATGAAGATAAATCTTAAAAAGGAGTGATTTTAATGAAAGATGTTTTGGTTTTATTCGCATCAAAATCAGATAAGGATAGCTTTAGCCAAATACTCAAGATACTGGATAGAGAAATAGTAAGTTATGACTTTAAATTAGCAAGCGCTCATAAGACTCCTGAAGATGTTGATAATATACTAAAACAAGACTATAAAATAATAATTTCTGGTGCTGGTCTTGCTGCTGCTCTTCCTGGTGTTGTTGCAGCAAAATCAATAAGACCTGTAATTGGTGTTCCATGTAAAGGAAATTATCAGGGTTTGGATGCTTTACTGTCTATTGTCCAAATGCCTCCAGGAATTCCTGTTTTAGCTGTAGGAATTCTAAAAGCAGATGTTGCTGCTCATTCTGCTGTCAAAATTCTTAAAAAACCAGAAAAGGTTGTTTTGATTGGAGACAAAAACAATGATGCTTTTAGAAAAGCAGAAGAGATGTTAAGAGAATTTAAAGTGAATCATGCTCATTCTACACAGGTAGCTGACAATGCAATAAATATTGATTTTGTTTATTTTGATGAGCCAATAGAAAAGAAAGATCAATTAGTAATATATTGCCCATTGTTGCTGGACAATGATGATAAAGCAGAAGCCTCTTTGAATCTATTAAAACATTCTGATCATGGTCTGTGGGTTGGTTTAAATAACGGAACAAACGCTGCCCTAGCAGCAATAGAAATGTTAAATATTGATAATAGTTTCGAACAGAAATTAACTGATTATAGGAGAGAAATTGGGGATAAGGTTAGGGAATACAATAAATAAAAATCCAATAAAATAATTTTTCAATAGAAATAACCCAAATAGCAAAAATATTCAAATCAAAATAATATTAATAATAAAATTGAAATAAAAATATTAAAAATTAATGAAAAATGCTCTCAGACGAAACTCTAAAAACCCAATTAAAATTTACTTTAGAAAAAACTAACCTTAATATTGGCAAGAAATATGAAGGCAAGGTTAGAGACAATTATTTACTAGGAGACAAAAGATTGATTATAACTACTGACAGGATTTCTGCTTTTGACCGCGTTTTGTGTACAATTCCATTTAAAGGCCAGGTTCTTAATCAAACATCTGCCTTCTGGTTTGAAAAAACAAAAGAGATTGTTAAAAACCATGTAATTGAAGTTCCTGATCCAAATGTTATGGTCGTAAATGAATGCAAACTTATTCCAGCAGAGATGGTTGTAAGAGGCTATATAACGGGCGTGACAACAACATCTGCCTGGTATAGTTATGAAAAAGGCATTAGAAATTTCTGTGGGAATGAATTACCAGAAGACATGAAAAAGAATCAAAAGTTTGAAAAACCAATTTTAACACCATCAACAAAAGCAGAGCATGGCCAGCATGATGAATCTATTTCTAGTGAAGAAGTAATTAAAAGAAATTTAGTTGATAAAAAAACATACAAAGAAATGGAAAAAGCAGCTTTAGCCTTGTTTGACTTTGGAACAAAATTAGTCGCAAAGAATAATTTAATTTTAGTTGATACAAAATATGAGTTTGGTTTGGATTCTGAAGGAAAGTTAACTCTGATTGATGAGGTGCATACACCGGATTCTTCAAGATTCTGGATTAAGAATACTTATGAAAAAATATTTGCAGAAGGAAAAGAACCAGAGAAGCTTGACAAGGAATATGTAAGGCAATGGCTTGCAAATAAAGATTTTATTGGTGATGGAGATATTCCAGAAATACCTGATGATGTTAAGGTTGAGGCTGCTAAAAGATACATTAAAGCCTATGAGATGATTACTGGCAAAGAATTTGATGCTAAAAATGAGGATATTTTGGAGAGGATAAAACACAATTTAAAAAACATCCTAGTAAACAAAAATGGATAATCGTTCTAATCTAGGTTTATATACCATTGAGCAAATAATTGAGTTACGACTTAGGGGTCTACAGAGAGGTAGAACCAAACCGTCTAAATTCTCAGGATTAGAACAACGTTTAGATGGTGAAATAAATAAAGTAGCTGAAGAGGAGGAATTGCCTTCCACACTTCAACACTATTTTGCTTACCTACATTTAAATAAAGGCATGTCTCTACAGGAAATGTCGGTTTATTTAGGAAATGCTCTTGACCAACCCCATTTACCGTCCGGAAGTGATTTGGTAAGTTTACTAAAAGAAATGGCGATACCTGTAAGGAGTATCGGTCAAGCAATGAGATTAAAAGCATATCAGCAGATGGTCTTACCTGAAAGTGGTTTGAGTGATAATGAATTAGCAATGTTAGTATGTACTGCAAGAGGATATGTCAGTCCCACAGATGCGGCTAATATTTTGAAAATAACCAAGACCGCTGTTGACCACCGCAGGACAAAAATCTTTGACATATTCGAAGAGTATGGAGTAAATAGAGGTATGCAGGCAGCTGTAGAATACTTTATTTCAATGGAATGGCATAATAATCCTAAGGTAATTGAAAATTTTAAACACATACCAACCAAAACATATTAATATACCCTTATTTATGCAATTTCTATGAAATCTTTGATGATTAAAGCTGCGAAAGCAGCAGGTAAAGTTGTACTGAAGGATTATGGAAAAATAAAAAAACTAAAATTCAAGGCTCCAAGAAGCATCGTTACAAAAACAGATATTCTTTCGGAGCAAACAATTATAAAAACAATAAGAAAAAAATTTCCAAACCATAATTTTCTAACTGAAGAAAGTGATTTTATTGACAAAAAATCCAAATATACATGGATTATAGACCCCATTGATGGAACCACAAATTTTGTGTCAAATATTCCGCAGTTTGCAATTTCGATAGCTTTGGCAAAAAATAATGAAATTTTAATGGGAGCTGTTTACAATCCTTGCACTGATGAAATGTTTTCTGCGGAAAAAGGATATGGTTCTTATCTTAATAAAAAAAGACTATATGTTTCTAAAAAGAATAAATTAAAAGACTGTATACTAGGATTTAGCCTTCCATCTGATATTAAAATAGCGAGAAAATCACTCTTAATATTGAGCAAAAATTATGGAACCTTTAGAGCATTAAGAAACTTCGGCTCTGCAGCCCTTAATATGTGCTATCTCGCAGAAGCTAAATTTGATTTGTACTTTTCTTTTGATATAAGCACATGGGATATTGCAGCTGCAAAACTTATCGTTGAAGAGGCTAACGGCAAAATAACAAATATCAATAATAAAAAATGGAATATTAATGATAGGAACATTGTTGCAAGCAATAAAATATTGCATGATAGATTTATAAAATTATTAAAATGGAAATGATAGTATTAGGTTCCGGAACATCTGCACCGCAGCTTAATAAAAACATGTCCGGTTATTTATTGGATTTTAATGGCAATAAAATACTGTTTGATTCGGGCCCTGGAACAATAAGGCAATTATTGAAAATTGGTGTTAATCTTCAAGAGATTGATCATATTTTTTATACCCATTTCCATAATGACCATATTAGTGATCTACCGGCAATTATCTGGAGCAATAATTATGGCCTGCTTAGAAAGAAAACCTTGAATTTTTATGGCCCTAAAGGATTTAAAGAATATTATAAAATTTTAATAAAAAATATGTTGAGGCCAAAAAAATTAAATTATAAAATAAATATAAAAGAAATGCGGAATAATTCAATAATTAAAATAAACATTAAAAACAATTCAATAATAAAAAATAATTTAATTATAAAATCTTTAATATCAAAACATACAAACACTAGTGTATCTTATCGTATTGAAAATAACAATAAGTCAATTGTTTATTCTGGTGATACTGATTATAGTAATGAAATAATCAAGATTTCTAAAAATGCTGATTTGTTGATTTTGGAGTGCTCTTTCCCAGACAATAAAAAAGTAGAAGGACATTTGACTCCTTCACTATGCGGAAAGATAGCGACTAAAGCCAAAGTAAAAAAATTGGTTTTAACACACTTAACTCCAGATTGCGATAAAGTTGATATTAAAAAACAATGTAAGAAAGAATTTAATGGAGATGTTGTCTTGGCTAAGGATTTTATGAAGATGAAACCATAACTTAATCAAACCATGCATCTTCTCCTGTAATTTCTCTTACAAATTCTAAGATATTTTTTCTAGGAGAAGCTAGATATTCTTTCCATTCAGAAAGATAGTAATCCATAATGTGGTGATGCTCATCATAACCATGAAATGGCGGATATTGCCCACCATTCATTCTAACTCTTAATTCATTATCAATAAGTTCTATTACAGCATGTGCAGTATTAGTTAGAGGCAATTTATCATGCATTATCTCATGGTACAAGTGAATAATTGTGATATTGGGAAATTCTTCATTATAACCATATGTAATTCTTTTTTCAGGCATGTGTAGAGCTAAATTAAGCGAAGGGTGAACTACATAAACTGTAAATTGATCATCAAAATCTAATCCCGTTATATCTTGCATCATCTCTAAGGTTGTATCAAGATTAGATGACCATTGTTCTTTAATTTTTCTTTGATAATCATGAGTTTGAGTAATAATCCGATGAAATTCTTCTTCATTTTTCAATCGCCACGCTAAATCTTGCACTTTATCAGGAAAATTCTCTAAAGAACTATCTAAAAGTATTAGTGGATTTAATGTCACAGAACGATAAAAATCTGCTAATTCAGGATTTAACAATTGACGATCACGACTACTTGCATCATACGCTGGTGGTAATTTTTTTCCCAATGCAGTTAAATCCTCTTGATTTACATCTGGATCTATGCCGCTAGCTATTATATTACCTAGTAAATAATTTTGATCAACAACAAAGTTTAGTTCTAACATAAAATATCCTTTCAAAGTAACATATATTGTTATTTAAATATTTCTTTTAATTGTTCTATGTTGATGTTATTTAAAAATAAACAATATACACACTAAAACACCAAAAAGTTTATAAATACTAAACGTTTTCTATATAATATGGACGTTACTGAAATATTCACAAAGAAAAATATAGAAGTTTTAAAGCTCTTATCAAAAGAAAGTTTGCATATTAGAGATATTGCCGCCCAGCTTGACATTTCTCCAGCAAAAGTCCATTCTACAATTCAATTATTCAAGAAAAACAATTTAATCAAAGAAAATAAGGAAAAAAATAAAATAATTATAAGCCTAAATAAAAAAAGTTCATTATTAAAGGAAATTCAAAATCTGTTGGATGTTGACAATAAAGATATTTCTTTTGAACCGAAAATAAATATCTTTGATACCATAAGCCCATTAGATTTCAGATATTATGGAAGAAATGAAAAAATATTCCATAAATTACAGCCTTATCTGAGCGAGAATGCTATGATTAAGTACATGGCAAAAGTAGAAGCTGCTTTAACAAAAACTCTTGCAAAATATAATATTTGTAATAAAAAGATAGCTGATGAGGTTGAAAAGGCATGCAAAAAAATAACTTCTGAAGAGGTTTATGTTGAGGAAGATAAATTAAAACACAATGTTAGAGCTTTAGTAAATTGTATAAGAAATAAAGTTAGCAAAGAATCTAAGCCTTTTGTTCATTTTACTGCAACAAGCCATGACATAATCTCGACAGCAGATGCTTTAAGATATAAAATTTTTACAAATGAAGTCTTAATTCCGGAATTAATTAATTTTGAAAAAACTCTTATTGACTTAGCTTTAAGAGAAAAGAATACCTTACAAATTGGAAGAACGCATGGGCAACATGCTATTCCAATAACATTTGGCTTTGCCCTTGCGCAATATGTTTCAAGATTCGGATCATCAATATTAAAAATCAAAAAATCTTCCAATAATTTAAGAGGGAAGATTGCCGGTGCAGTTGGCAGTTACAATGCATCCTCCTTATTTTTTAAAAATCCTGAAGAATTTGAAAGTCATGTTTTGGAAGAATTAAACCTAAAGCCATCTCCAATATCTACTCAAATACCAGAAGCAGAATATATTCTTGATTATGTTAATTCAATTATTGAAGGTTTTGGTGTTTTGGCAAACTTATCTGACGATATGCGCAACTTGCAACGCTCTGAAATAGCAGAAGTAGGGGAAATTTTTACTGAAAAACAGGTTGGTTCTTCAACAATGCCACAAAAAAGAAATCCAATAAATTTTGAGAATGTTAAAAGTTTGTGGAAAGAGTTTATGCCAAGAGCTATAACCGTTTATATGGACCAAATCTCAGAGCATCAAAGAGATTTAACTAATAGCGCATCTTCCAGATTTATACCAGAGATTCTAGCAGCATTCTATATTTCTGTTGTAAGGTTAAATAAAACAATGAAAAGTTTGCAGGTTGATAAAGAAAATTTAAAGAAAAATTTTGAGATGAATAAAGGTTTAATTGTGGCTGAACCGTTGTATATATTACTGGCTGCGCAAGACCATCCAGATGCTCATGAAACCGTTAAACAATTGACATTAAAAGCACAATCAACTAAAAAACCATTACAAGAAATTATTAGAAAAGAGAAATCATTGCGACCATATTTTAAAAAATTCAGTAAAGAACAATTGAAAATTATTAATAATCCTGAAAATTATGTTGGAATTTCTTGTAAGAAAACTGAGGTTGTATGTAAGTTTTGGAAGAAAGAGTTAAAATTGTAATTAGTAATTATCATTCTAAATATTTATAAATGAGTCATTTTTATACCATATTTATTGTTAATGCCGAGGTCGCATAACCTGGTATTGCACAGACCTTTATGGGTGTAAGCCTGGAATTATGCAATGGTTAGCCTGACCCGTTAAGGGTATCTGGGTTCAAAAATAGTATATCCAACTTATATTTGGCATGAAGCTTAGCTTGTTGCCTGACTTAACAAACAGGGTACCTATTTGAAAGTCCCAGCCTCGGCGTTTTATATTCTGGATGAAATTTTTAAAAAATAATAAAAATTATAAATTGATATGAATTCTGGAATTCTAATGAAAGAAATTATTTGTTTAGGTATAGAATCAACTGCGCATACATTCGGCATAGGCATAGTAACAAGTAAGGGCAAGGTATTAGCTAATTCTATGGATTCTTTCAAAACAAAAACAGGGGGTTTAATACCAAATGAATTAGCTGATCATCACAATAAAGTAAAAGATAAAATTTTGAAAAATGCACTAGAAAATGCAAAAATAAAATTAAAAGACATAGATTTAGTATCTTTCTCTCAAGGACCGGGTATAGCTCCTGCTTTATTAGTTGGTCTTAAGTTTGTTAAAAAACTGTGCCTCAAAACTAACTTACCAATTGCAGGTGTAAACCACTGTTGCGCTCATCTAGAAATAGGTAAATTATTGACGAAATCAAAAGACCCTGTTTTATTGTATGCCTCTGGAGCAAACACACAAATAATTGCTTATGAAGCTGGTAAATATAGAATTTTTGGAGAAACTCTTGATCAAGGCATAGGAAATTTTATTGATGCCTTCGCAAGATATATTGGATTGGGATTTCCTGGTGGTCCAAAAATAGAGCAACTAGCATTAAAGGGAAGAAACTACATTGAGTTACCATATGTTGTAAAAGGTATGGATATTAGTTTTTCCGGTATATTAACAGATCTGAAAAGAAAATATGACTCTAAAAAATATAATTCTATTGATTTATGCTTTTCATTGCAAGAAACTGTTTTTGCTATGTTAACAGAAGTAAGTGAGAGGGCAATGGCGCATACAGGAAAGAAAGAATTGCTATTAGGTGGAGGGGTAGCATGCAACAAAAGATTAAGGGAAATGTGCAATATAATGTGTAAAGAAAGAAAAGCAAAATTTTTTATTCCTGAAAATCAGTATCTCATAGATAATGGTGTCAATATAGCATGGCTTGGTATTTTAATGAAAAAAACTGCTAAAAAAAATTATAAAGGTATCGATATTAAGCCCTATGAAAGAACCGATGATATAAAAATTAATTGGAAATAATTACTTTTGATCATGCGCCTTCTCAAACTGTTTCTCCCTTTCTGGAGCCATTTCTTCAAATATAGCACCACAGTCTCTGCATACTATCTGCTCTTTTTCCTCATTATAATGCACATTCTTGCTTCCGCATTCTGCGCATTCATCCTTTCTTGGTTTTGCCATATTCCTATTATTTAATTTTTTATTATTAATAATTATTATTTTTTAATTAAATTTTTTTATTATTTTTGATCATTGATTATATTTTTTAATATTGTTTAATTATTTTTATATCTCAATTGAATATTATATTATGCACATGCTTCACCACTAATTTTAATTTTATCCGAACCTATACCAGGTTTGTCGGGTTCTGCAGGATCTTCAGGCGTTATATAAATTATATTTCCATCCTCATCTTCCAAAAAAAAGCAGAATTCGTTTTTAATCTTAATTTTCTTTTTTATATCCGAATATTCCATTCCAAGCAAATCCGCAAGCTTTGTTTCATTTACAGTAATTCCGTCTGTAATTCTTACCTCAGAATCCTCTGATGCTATATTCTCTAAAACTATTGATGCTTCATCTTCCAGATCACCTGCTTTGGTTTCTTTACCTCCACTAAGAATTGAATAGAAAACAAAAATTGTGCCTATAAATATGACAACTGCTAACATTATATCCATTGAAAATGCCTGTGATTTCATTTAAACCCCTTGTTTATACTTTAAAAATACGTTCTTATAAACTTTTTGTTTATTAAGATTAAATCAAAAAATAAAATTAAAACCTAAATAGTAATTTTAAACAGTAACCTTTAAATACTTTTAAAAATCCCTCTTTTTCTGTGAGAGAAAAGGAGAAGCATAAAAACTATCTTCTCATTAATTATGATGAAAGGAAAAATAAAGCCATTATTGCCAAGCTTGAGGGAAAAGAAAAGGTATTTGGCTTATGAAGTAATATCCAATAGCAGATTTAATGATGCAGTTAGTGTCAATAAAGCTATTTATGATGCTGCAAATGTATTTTTAGGAAACCTAGGAATGGCAAAAGCCGGCATTATACCTATAAATGACAAATGGAATGATAAAACTCAAAGAGGCATCATAAGAGTAAGTAATAAGCATGTTGATGAGTTAAAAGCATCCTTGATATTTGTAAAAAACATACAAGGAAAAGATGCTATGGTAAAAAGTGTAGGTGCTTCTGGAATATTGAAAAAGGCACTAAATAAATATTTAAATCCAGCACAATAAAAACAAGAAAACAATAATGAAAAACCAATTAAAAAATAATTTCAATATTAAAAATAATCGAAATTAATGAAAAATAAAATAATGGTTAATAATATTAAAAATTAATGGTGAATTAAAATGGCAAAAGCAGAAAACATGCAACCAATGCATCAAATGATGGGTTATGACAGGACTATAACTATGTTTAGTCCTGATGGTAGATTATTACAAGTAGAATATGCAAAGAAAACTGTAAGGCAGGGCTCAACAGCAATTGCAATGGCATGCTCTGATGGCATAGTGTTGGTGACAGACAAAAGAGTAATCGACAGTTTAGTAGTGCCAGAGGCTGTTGAGAAAATTTGGCAGATAGATGAGCATATAGGTGCAACCGCATCTGGAATTTTATCCGATGCACGTGTTTTAATTGAACGCGCACAATTAAAAGCACAGCAACATAGGATCACTTATGACAGTCCTATAGATACATTAACAATAGTTAAAGATATTTGTGATTTAAAGCAGATATGCACGCAAAGTGGCGGTTTAAGACCTTTTGGTGTTTCGATATTAGTAGCTGGCATTGATAACCATACACCAAGGCTTTATGAAACTGATCCCACAGGAATATACTTCCAGTATAAAGCAACAGTTATTGGAGAAGGAGAAGTTGAGGTAGAAGAAATTTTGCATAAGGAATACAAGCCAGAGCTAACAATAGAGGAAGGCTTTAAACTATCGTTAAGGGCATTAAAGAAAGTTCTTGGAGATAATTTCAAGATTGAAAGAATAGATGCAGCTTACATAACAATAAAGGAAAAAAAGTTCAAAAAGTTTTCTAAGGAAAAAATAGAGAAAACTGCTGCAGAGACTAAAGAAAAGAAGAAGAAGTAAAAATGGTTACTGTTGAAGAAGCAGTTATTGCAAGATTAAAAACACATGGACAGAATTTTGAAATTCTTGTGGATTGCAATAACGCAATATCGATAAGGCAGAACAAGAATGTAGATATGAAGGATGTTCTTGCAGCAATGAAAATTTTTACAGATGCAAAAAAAGGTTTAGAAGCTAGTGAGAGTGCTATGAAGCAAATTTTCAAAACAACAGATCCAGAGGAAGTTGCCAAACAGATAATAAAAAAGGGGGATATGCAATTAACATCAGAATATAGAAACACATTAAGGGAAAATAAAAGAAAACAAATAATAAATTTAATCCATAGAAATGGTGTTGATCCAACAACACATGCACCGCATCCTATAAATAGGATAGAGAATGCATTGGAAGAGGCAAAATTTCATGTTGATGAATTTACTTCAGTAGAAGAGCAGCTGCAAGAAGCTTTAAAAAAACTTAAACCAATAATTCCAATAAGGTTTGAGGTTAAAGAGATTGCAGTTAAGATAGGCCCGGAATATGCTGCAAAAGCATACTCAACTATAAAAAATTATGGAAAAATTTTAAGGGAAGAGTGGCAGAACAATGGTTATTGGGTAGGTGTTGTAGAGATGCCGGGAGGTTTAGAAAGTGAATTTTATGAAAAGATAAACAGCATCTGCCATGGAGAGGTAGAAGCAACGGTTTTGAAAACAAAATAAGAAGGTGAACAAAAAATGTGTGTTGGTTGTTTGGCGGGAGACGGAGTTGCAATGAAACACTCTGAAAAATCAAAAGATTATGAAAATAGTGAATATAATTCATCAGATAAACAATATTAAAAAATGAGCAAAATCAATGTAAAAGACAAAGATATTGTAGTTCCAGGAGAAGTATTAGCTG
This sequence comes from Nanobdellota archaeon, assembly GCA_022564635.1. Lineage (GTDB taxonomy): Archaea > Nanobdellota > Nanobdellia > Woesearchaeales > GW2011-AR4 > JACPJP01. Next base: position 18,356 of record JADFLA010000013.1, read on the forward strand.
TTGGAATGGACAGCTTTCCAGGAATAGGAACTTATAGGGGAGGAGAAAATATAATTTCTGCAATGCTTGGTTTAGTTCAGCTGGATGGAAGAACCATAAAACTCATACCTTTGTCTGGCAGATATATTCCAAAAAAATATGACACAATTATATGTAAGGTTACTGATGTAAACATGAGTGGTTGGCGCCTGGATATTAACAGCCCTTACTCTGCAATGCTTTCTATGAAAGAAGCAACTTCTCAATTTATAGTCAGAGGCGCAGACCTCACAAAATTCTATGACATAGGAGACTATGTTGTGTGCAAAATCATTAATGTAACAAGCCAGAAACTTATTGATGTTACAATGAAAGGTATGGGTTTGCGCAAGTTAAAAGGCGGAAGGATAATAAATGTAGCAAGCAACAAAGTTCCAAGATTAGTTGGCAAGCAAGGAAGCATGGTCTCAATGATAAAGGATGCTACAAAATGCGACATAATGGTTGGACAAAATGGTCTAATATGGATTAATGGAGGTCCTGAAGGTGAACTGCTTGCAGTCAATAGCATTAGAAAAATTGAACAAGAAAGCCATTTATCTGGTTTGACTGACAGGATTAAGGAATTTTTGGATAAAAATAAACCAAAATTTACAAATGACAACAATGAAAAAACAATTAAAAAATAACTTCAATATTAAAATACAATAAAGGAAATCAATAAAAATAAAAAAATAATAATTGAATTTAATGATATATAAAACACTAAAAAATTCCAAAGGAATTTTTGGTGAACTAGGAAATCAAAGATTTCCGGTTTCCCGAAAATCCAATGGATTTTCAAGGATGCCGAAAAATTCAAAGAATTTTTCCAGCATAATGGGAAAAATGAATTAAAATGGTTTACAAAGAAAGAAGAGATAAAAGAAAATTTGATGAGCCAAGGAAGATAGAAGCCAAAGTAGGGATAATTCCAAATGCAGATGGTTCTGCTTACTTTAAGATTGGAAATACATGGGCATATGCAGCTGTTTACGGCCCTAGGAATTTACATCCAAAATTCTTGCAGGATCCTTCAAAAGGAATCTTAAGGTGCAATTACAATATGATGCCTTTTTCCAGTTCCGGGGAAAGGGTAAGGCCTGGCGGCTCAAGAAGGTCAAAAGAAATCTCTTTGGTAACACAAAAAGCATTGCTTCCTGTTCTGGATTTAAACGAATATCCCAATTCTGTGGTTGATGTTTTTATTGAGCTTCCGCAAACTGAGGCTGGCAGCAGGTGTGCAGGTATCTGTGCTGCATCAATGGCTTTGGCAGATGCAGGATTAGCAATGAAAGACCTAGTAGCGGCTGTATCTGTCGGCCGTGTTGATGATAAGCTTGTTGTCGATTTAGATTACCAGGAAGAAGATTATGACGATGGCCTGTTGCAGACATTCCCATTGCTATGATGCCAAATCATGATGAAATAACTTTGTTGCAGATGGATGGTTTAATTTCAAAAGATGATTTAAAGAAAGTTCTGGAAATGGGGAAAAAAGTCTGTAAAGATATTTATGAAATGCAAAAAAAAGCATTAAAAGATAAATACAAAACTGAAGTAAAAAAATAATTATGGTATCTTAAAATGAGCAACATACTAAGGGAACATATAATAAAGCTTTTTGAAGCTAATACAAGATTGGATGGTAGGGAACTTGACGAGTATCGAAAGATTTCGTTAGATGTTGATGTAATCAACACCGCAGAAGGCTCTGCCCGCGTTCTTTTAGGAGAAACAGATGTCATAGTAGGTGTCAAGGTAGAGGTTATGGAACCATATCCAGACACACCAGATCAAGGTTCTATAATGGTTGGTGCAGAATTATTACCACTATCTAATCCAGATTTTGAGTTAGGACCTCCTGGCCAGGAAGCAATAGAGCTTGCAAGAATAGTCGATAGAGGTATTCGTGAAAGCAAATGTCTAGATTTCAAAAAACTATGCATAAAGGAAGGAGAAAAAGTATGGATGATTATTATTGATATAGTAACGATTAATGATGCCGGAAATTTACCTGATGCCTCTGCTTTGGCTGCGATAGCTGCATTAAAAAACATGAAGTTTCCAGAGTATAAAGATGATAAGATTGATTACAAGAAGAAGACAAGCAAAGGCCTTGATTTAAAGGATATTCCTCTTTCCGTAACAGTTATCAAGATCGGAGACAAATTTATCGTTGATCCTGACTCTGATGAAGAAAAGGCAATTGATGCCAGACTTACTGTAGCTTCCTTGAGCGATGGAACCTTATGCGCAATGCAGAAAGGCGGAGATTATCCATTAACTGCTGAAGATGTTTCTAAGATGGTTGATATTGGTGTTGAGAAAGGAAAAGAGTTAAGGAAGTTGGTTAAATAGAATTCTGATTTTATTAATTAAATTTTTCTATTAAACGAAAATATTATAAAAAGTTTTTGTTTCCTGTTAGAACAATAATAATTTAAAAATATCCAAACATAAAAAATGCCAAACTTTTCTATCCAAACAAGTAAAGAAACCTTGGATTCACTAGTAAATATGTTAGAACCACGTCCCACGAGTAGGTCATGGGAGGATCTTGCCGTCTCTGTGACAATTAGTGCTGAAAATGATTCTGTAGTTACTTATTATGGTATTGATGCATTAATGTCAACGTTGGCTATGGGTGAACATGATACTACAAGAGAGGCATCAAAACATTTGAGACATTACAATCATCCACAACAAACTAAAGAACACACAAAAGTTACAGAAGTGGCAGCGAGTGCATATAGAACTATTTTAGACAAATATTGGGCCAATATTGACAGAATGGATTCTAAATCATTAGGAGGAATAGTTCCAGATTTTAAATATGTTAAACATATTACAAGCATTGGACCGGGTCAGGAATTACTCGATGAGGTCCTCTTAAAAATACCGAATTTAGATTCACCTGAAAGATTCGCTCGATTTTTATTAAATGTGTATATCTCCTATATGAAAAATAAGGAAGGTATTGATCTACCTCCTCCTCTCGTTTGTGAGATCTATCCACTAATGGTTCATCCAAGCTTACCACGAACACGCGAAAGAGTAAATAGTTGGTATGCAATTACTGGAATTCCACCTATGCTTGACGGTAAAAGTGTTTCAACTGAAGAATATGCTATAATTAAAAATACCGAATTAAGAAATAATTTTTGAGGTATACAATAAATCAAACTATTTCCTGGGTAGAAAGAATCATCATAACAGCTACCTTCATCATCATTACATCAAAAATGAATACTCTAACTAATGAAAGACTTGAAAGAGAATTCAAAGTAACTGAAAAAGCTTTGAAAGAATTAAAAATAATAATTAATAAAGAAGATAAAAATTATGAAAAAGCTATGCATTTTATTGACACCGCAAAAAGATATTATGAAGATGCTAAATATTTCAAGGAAAAAGGAGACAAAGCAAGTGCTTTTGGAGCTTTGAATTATGCTCATGGTTGGTTAGATGCTGGTAAGAATATAGGTCTATTTGAAGAATACTGAACATATAAAAAAATAAAGGGTATTTAATCAAGCAAAATCAATTCCTAATTCATTACTAAACTCTGTCTGTTCTTTTCTTTCTTCTTTAGCATCTAATTTGCCCAGAATCCATGGGCTATGTACTCCAGTTATTATTGTCATGACAGTAAGCTTTCCTTTCATTTCTTCAGAAACACGAGCTCCCCAGATGACATTCGCATCCGCATCCAAAGTTTCTGTAACTAATTCTCCAATTTTGCTTACCTCATCTAGAGTCATATCAGGACCACCTTCTATGTGTATTAAAGCTCCTGTTGCCCCTTTATAATCTATATCCAATAATGGATTGCTTAGTGCGCCTTTAACAGCGTCTTCCACCTTATTTGTTGAATCTGAAGCTCCAACACCAATAGCTGCTACTCCGCCATTTGACATTATAGCCTTAACATCTGCATAATCCAGATTAACTAAGCTAGGAACCGCTATGGTTTCCACAATACCTCTTATCATTGTTGCTATTAATTCGTTTGCAACAGCAAAAGCTTGTTGTACTGGTAAATTTCCTGCAAGATTGACTAATCTATTATTATCAATAACTATAACAGTATCAGAAACTTGCCTTAATTGCTGCAAGCCAAACTCTGCCTTATCTATCCTTGCCCTCTCTATGCTAAATGGCATAGTTACTGTACCAATAACAATTGCACCTGATTCTTTTACAACTTGCGCTATAATAGGTGCAGCTCCAGTACCTGTACCACCGCCCATTCCTGCACAAATAAATGCCATATCCGTGTTTTTTACCATATCTTTTATTTCCTGGATACTTTCCTGAGCAGCTTCCGCACCTTTATCTGGAAATCCTCCGCATCCTAAACCTCTTGTTAATTCTTTTCCAATCAAAATCTTTTTGTCCGAACTAGAAATATCAAGATGTTGCTTATCGGTATTACAAGCAACTATTTCAGCTCCCTTAACACCCTTTTTATAGAGCCAGGATACCATATTGCTTCCAGCTCCTCCTACTCCTAGAACTTTAATGTTTGCCTGACCAACCATGTTTTCAAAATTCATATTTTGTTGATTTTTTATTGCTTCTTGTACTATAAAATCCATTTTTACACCTCTTATTATAGTATTTTTATTAATATAGTTTTAAATATAAAGTAAATAACCAATATATAAATGTTACGATTTTGTATACTAATATACTAGGGTAATAGAATATATATATTAGAGTCTAAATTATAATATGAATAGGAATATTTTTATATTAAAATATTAAAAATATATAAAAAATGAGGAATCGTAGAGCAGATGCAGTCCTGTCTATAACATTTCTACTAGTTAGTTTTCTATTCATTATTTTAGGTGTTATATGGTTACTTAATGGATTCAGTAATGATAATAGCAGCCAAGTCCTATATGGAAGTTTGTCACTTGGCGTTGGGCTTGTTATTGCCGGTATAGCAAATTTTCTGTAAAATTAAGTATAAATATTTGGACTCATAGAGAAATCCAACCCTGCTTTATGAACTCTACAGCCAAAGCTGTTAATATTAGCCCCATAATCCTTGCTACAACATCGCTTCCTTGTCTCCCAAAAATTTTAAACAACAATTCTGTTTGCCGTAAAACAATCCATGTTATAAGCAAATTAAGTAAGGAAGCTACTAAAGTTAATAGATATCCAAATTCGGTAGTAAGTAAAATAATCACCGTAATAACGGCCGGGCCAGTTATTAACGGTGTTGCTAGTGGCACAGCTGCTACCTCATATTTTTTTGCTCTTTCCTCTCTTAGCCTTAAACCAAGAACAATCTTTACTCCAATAATCAATAAAATAATACCTCCTGCAATCTTAAAACTCTCCATGCTAATACCAAAATATCCTAGTAGGGTTGTTCCAAAAAACAAGAAAATCAATAAAAGTATAGTTGCTATCAAAATTGCTCTGTCAACATTCTTTTTTCTATCCTTTACCGATAATTTTTGTGTAAGTGCTGAAAATATAGGTAAAATTCCTATAGCATCCATTGCAACAAATATTGCAAAAAAGACTTTTATGAAATCCGTTATTGGTAATTCAAATGGCATTTTTATTATTCTAAATTAATTCTTTATATTCTTTTCTAAGTTATAATTTGTAAACATCAGGCTCCATAAATACCTTATCCGTCTTAACAGCTAAACCCTTATCTTTTCTCATAATCTCTTCAGAATTCAAAGTTGCTTTACCTAAAGCTATTAATTCATCTTTTAAAGTCATTATTGCAACTGCATCATCTTTGTATATTTCATCATTCAATTTGCTAATTCCAGGAATATTTAGATCTGCACCATGGCATAAAGTATCAACAGTTGTGTCAAAAACCCATATTTTCGGTAAATGTTGAATAGCATTTTCCATCGGTTGTATGATTTTCCTCAAAAATTTATCATTACGCTCAAAAATCGGAGATTTTTGGCGTCCTGAAAATCTTTGATTTTCATGATTCTCTTTTTTGTAAAAATGGTAAGCATCTGTCAAATCTTGTAAAGTACAAAGTGATTCTTCGTTAAAAGGGCCAACTTTAGTTCTCCTTAACTCAAGCATATGCGCTCCAACTTTCAGTTTTTGTCCCAAATCATGACAGTTAGAAGATATAAAACCAGTTTCAATTAGAAAATTATGAGTTCCAGGAACAGTCATATCATATACGTAATCACTTCCTTTAACTTCTTTAATAGATTTTATTTTTTCTATTATGAAATCATCAAGATGAGGTAAGTTTATTATTTTTGAAGCTTTCTTATAAAATCCCCTTGTAATCGGAGTAGATCCTTTTAGAACCCTATTCAAATTTCCACCCATCCTATGTAGATTGGATTTATTCATTCTTATGTATTTTTTGTAATGAATCCCAATATAATAGTTATCATCTATTTCGCGATCATACTTTAAATCAAGAATTTCTTTAAATTTCTTGAGTTTATTAGGATGGTTTGTTCCAATTTCTATAATGAACTTCTTTTCAGCTGCTATATTTTGAACAGCTACTTCGTATATATAATAGCTTTTTTTATAGAATACTTTTCTTTGAAATATTTTATTAGATACATTAATTTTAAGGAGCATTTTATGCAATCTTTTAGCGTCTTGGTAACTGATTGTATGAAGACTTATAGTAGTTTTACATATATTTTTTTTACGATACACCGATACTGAGCCATCTCCATCGAAGTATCCTCTTATAAAAGGTTTAATTAGTTTAGGAGGGCTGTTTAAAATTGGCAATAAATCTGAATTTTTTTGCGGACTTTTAATACCTAATGAGGCAGCAATAGTAGCAAGAAAACTATTTGCAGTATCCAACTGAAATAAATTAGATTTTACTTTTTTCTTTGATATGGGAACGTTAGGAAAAAGTTTTTCATAAGTTTCCAAGAATTTATCAATCAATTCTTCATTCTTATTATGAAACTTTACTCTTGTATACCTCGCTGTCTTTTTTTCTTTAGTATTGTTTCCATCAGAAGCAATTAATCCTAACAAATAAAAGAAATCTTCATTCAAAGATTTCATCTTAATAACCGTACCTTTCTGTGTTTTGAATGCATATATTTCTTTTTTTACTTCTTCATAAATTCCAGCAAGTTTAAGATGTCGGATTGTTATTGCATGTTTAGAGTTAGTTAAGAATGTCTTCCTATCTAATTTTAATTTACGGTACATTTCTCTAATGCTGCCATATTTTGAAATAAAAGCTTGTTTGCATTTATCTTTAATATCGTTCTGAGAAATTAAATAATAATCATCTAATAAATCAGCTATTATAGGATTTTTACTTGTTTTGGGAAAACTAAGACATTTTACAAGATAATCAGTTGTTTTAAGGTTTTGTGCCTCAATCATTTTGTATCCTTCATTATTGGAAATAAGAAGCTTATGATCAGAGGTAACAATAAAATCTATTCCAGATTGTGTTTTTATTTTAAGTAATTTTGTAGGAGATGGAAGCTTTTGCGTTGCTGAAGGATTTTTTTCAATCATTTTACCTTTATTTAACGAGTAAATGGTTTGAGGATTGAAATAAAAATCCGAAACCGCAACAAGTCCATTTTTTGACAAAATTTCTGTCTGAGGGTGTAAGCACAATTTCCTAATGTAAGTTCCCGCTTCACATCCAACAATAAACAAAACATCTTTATCATCTTTCTCTAAAATATCAAAATAATAGATTTCCCTTTCTCTCTTAACTCTTTTTACAGAACTCTTTAATGGAGGAATTTGCTTTATTTTTCCTGTAAAATTCCTTTTTATTGTTTCTTTTAATTTTGTTTCTCCAACATCCTTATGCAGGTGCATTATACCAATATATTCCTTTCCAGATTTAAGCAGAGTTTGAACGATCCTTGTTGCTCTGCCTAATGCTACAGGCAACAATCCATGGACATGAGGATCCAAAGTTCCTGAATGTCCAGATTTTTTTATATTTAGAATTTTCTGCACATAAGCACTTACTTGATGACTAGTAGGGCCTTGGGGTTTGTTAATATTAACAATACCATAATTAATTATTTCATCTGTCTTTCTCTCTTCTGGTTTGCAACCTAATTTATTGTTAGTCTTTGCTTCTTTTTTCATTAATATTTTTCTTTTTATTGTTTCAAATGGTAATTTGTATTGGGTCATATTAAATTGTAGAAAGAATATTGGTTTAATAAAGTTATTATTTATCTACACATAAACAATTTTTGGATTTTATGCTTCTGATAATATTTTTGATGATACTCTTCTGCCGGATAGAATTTAGATGCTTTTTTTATTTCTGTAACAATTTTTTTGTTTTTATATTTTTCAGTTTTTTGTAAATTATTTTTTGATTTAATTGCTAAAGTTTTTTGTTTTTCATTGTGGTAAAAAATTGCTGATCTATATTGTGTTCCAACATCTAGGCCTTGTCTATTCAATGTAGTTGGATTATGAATTTCCCAGAACACTTTTAATAAATCTTCATAAGAAACTATTTTCGGATCAAACTCTATTTGTATAGCTTCTGCATACCCAGTTTTATCAGTGCAAACATCTTCATAAGTAGGATTTTTCATAGTCCCACCAATATAGCCGGAAGTTACATCTACAACCCCCTTAACTTGCCTAAAAGCCTCTTCCACATGCCAGAAACACCCTGCTGCAAAGGTTGCTTTTTGAGTTTTATTCATTTTTAATAAATTATTTTATAGGTATATCAATTTTTTGTTAGAATTTGGAAATGTATGCAAAGCAGCAGAAAATTTGAGGATTGATTAAGATAATTTTCTAGCTTTAATACTTTTGAGAAACAAAATTAAGAAATGTTCTCAATGCGTCTTCCAGTTTTTGTTCTTCCTCTATAGACGGTACTCTACGGAGACCATATGAAACCCTAATTTCATCAATCTCAGAAAATTCTGGGTCTGTTACAATGCAAAAGTTACCATAAATTCTGTCTCCTTGTAAAACTACATATGCCCTAATTAATCCAAATTCGTCGTGGAGCCTATTATTTGAATGAAATTCTGCCATAACATCTTCTGGAGTAGGTCTATCAATTACTCTTCCTTCTACTACACTAGGTATTAAAGATTCTAAACCCCAAGCAATATATCCTAAATTAAATCCATATTCCCTTAGGTTCAGATTGGGGGATTGTATATTTAATAAATATTGATCATCAGGCCCATCTTTAATTAAAGGTTTAAATTCAAAACTCTTTGCAGACAAATAATCTGGTGAAACTTTCTTTGCTACTTCTGTGGATATATAATCCATAACTTCTCTTGGATTCATCTTGGTGTCAAAAATTTATTCAAAAATTATGAGGTAGAATATATTATTTAAATATTCTGTTTGGAAATGTTTTATGGACAAAACATGGGTTTTATACACGAACCCATTAATTAGTAATATTTTTATAAAAGTTGAAATAAACAAAAAGTTATGCTGGTAATTCTTATATGCTTCAATGGTCCTTTTTGCCCAGATAAAACAGTTATAACGCGTATTTCTCCAATTAGCGAGTTAAAAAATTACAGTCCTCATGAGATTTATGCAGCCTTACAACAAATAATTAATGAAAAAGGCCTTAAGGATAGGGTTAGAGTTGCTTACTCGCGATGTATCTGGGGTTGCTCAGTAGGCCCGCGCTTAGATGTGATAATATCTGGGAAAGGTAAACCAAAGACTATACTGTATGGAAGTGAAAGTTATATTGGAGATATAACTATGCGCCCAAATGTCAAAATTATAAGCATAAAAGATTTAGAAAGTTTAGAGAATGTTATTTTTGATAATTTGGAATAAAAAGATTGTCCAAAAGCCCCTGATTTAAGAGGAGGGATTTTAATTAATATCAGAAAGTTTTTTTGTTTTTCTTCTTTAGTTTCTTGTGTTACTGGCTTGTCATCCTTATGCCACCCTGAATAATAATTCAAACTTTTCTCTTTTTTCAATGCTAATACCTGTTTCTTTTTCTTCTTGGCTTTCTCTTTGGCTACTTCTTCATCTAATATTTTCAATAATGTATCATCAAAATTATCATTAATTGGTACCACCCTCAATTAACCTATTTCATATAGAACTCTATAAAAGCTTTCCTTAAAAAAACTAATTATCTATCTAACGAAGAACTGACCCATTTGTGATTACTTGGGTCTGTCAGTATATCTAAAAGTTTTCTTGTATCTTGTCTAGGATCAACACGTTTCTCCAATTTTCCGTGAGAATGTTCTACTGTTCGTCCACCTTCTAGTCTTAAATACTCTACAGTAGCATAACCTAGATGTGGAGTTACTGATATTTTATGTTCAATATCACCACTAATTTTTTTGTATTCATACACGGGTGCATACACAGGTCCATTATTACTATAACTATATCCAAGTTTTCTAGCACTTTCCTCAATATTAGGGAATTGCATCAGTGTCATAAATAAAGGGGAATAAATATGGTTATTTAAACCTTTACCCAAAAGCCTTTGATTTAAGAGGAGGGTTTTTATGCCGCACTATGTAATTGACTCTTAAATAGTGGTAAAAATAGAAAGATTTAAATAGGTCAAAAGACTACTAAATTTTTACTTAAAATGGTAACTCCAGAAAATACACAACCTTTGGAATCAGAACATTTGGAATTAATTATAAGTGTTATTGATGGTATGGCTGTTCTATATGGGCAGAGGGGTTCTCTCCAAGAACGGATTGGTACATTAAATTTTGATCCCAAGTTACCTAGAGAAGAACATTTTTTTACTAATGATGCACAAGACTTATTTTGTTTTGTTGACGCAGGAAACGGATATGAAAGAAAAAATTATGGAGAAACAGTTTACTTAAAAGACATTCTGAGTATAGGTTATGGACGTGGAAAAGTAGAACAAGTATTTGATTTTGTTGATAATATCAAAGATGACCAATCCTAAGTAATACTAGTTCTGCAATGGATTCTAAAGTACCAAACTTCACACCCAAAGCTCTTCCTAGAATATGGTTATAGTACAAAACCGAAAAACGAGGAAAATTTAAATAATACATTCGTCACAATATATCCTATCTTCACGTATTTCAGATTTGCATTTTAAACAATTATTTGCCATTCAACACACCTCTTTTTTTAACTTATTCGGTATGAAGTAATATAAAAACTTATTGCCAAAATAGTTAAGGACATAAGTAACGCATGAACTTTTGCATAAAAATATGACCCTCCCAAAATGACTCTAATGCTTCCTGCATTGATTCAATTGTCTTGAAATACTGCGATTTCGTTACTTGGTTCTTTGT
>JADFLA010000014.1 GCA_022564635.1 Nanobdellota archaeon
TTTCTTCTACTATTTCTTTTGTTAAGCCTGGCTTGGCTTTATAGATTAGATTATCTTTATTGTAATGGTCATAAGTTTCCCTGTTTATTTCTATAACTTTCTGTTCTGTCATTTTTTATCTTGAAATTTTGATTAAATCTTCCTCAAAACAAATTTCACAATTGTCGGGCAGTGTTGCATCATATTTTTTATGAAGATCACACATTACATGCTTTACCGCTGTTAATTTTGTTAGTCTAAGCATTTCTTGTAAAAGTAAGTTACGATTTTCTATTATTCTTTTTGATGATGCCTTAATTTCTTTTAATATAGCTTCACTAAAAACAACATCTTTTGCTCTTTTTGAATGCAAATATTGAGAAACTGCAGCTTCTGTAAGGTTCATCAGCTCTGCTGTATACTTTTGTGTTAAACTAAAATCATTAATCATGGCTTTAGCAAGTTCTCTGCGTAAAGCAGGTATAATGTACCAAACTTCTATTTCCTGAGGCATTTGTCCATGCATTTTACCTTAAACCACCAACAACTTAACGATTGTTAAGGTTGTATTTAAATGTTATGGTAAGCGATAAGAATTAAGCTAATATTTGCCTATTTTATTGATAATTTTACCTTTCAAATATCCCTCAATATTTTCAAGTGTTGTATCCAAAATTCTCTGCAAGGCTTCAACAGAATTAAAAGCATTATGCGGGGTAACAATAACATTATCTTTTTTTGCTAAAATATGATTTTCTAAAATAATTCTCATATCACATTTCTTTGGGAAATGTTTGGACATTACTTGTTTATCTTCCTTTACATAACATTCACCTTCTAAAACATCAAGGCCAGCACCAGAATTAATAATCAATGTTTTAGGATTTTTCATTAACTTATATGGAACTGATGTAGGTAAATTATCAATAAAATCCAAATTTTCAAATTTTGTTATTGAATTCATGCTACTGGCATCTACTGTAATTCCAATCTGTTCCGGCAAAATACCTCTAAAAGTCGGGCTCAAACCAGGCGCATATCTTGTAAAAGAGCTTTCAACAATATCCACTCTGGAAAATGAATTATATTTTGTATCTATTAATTTAGAATTAGGAACATTTAGTGCTTGACTTAGCTCTTTATATTTAGATATATTAAGATCTATAGGAATAAAAAACAATAATAAATTAATTACAATTAGTATAGAAACAATATTTTTTTTATTTATAAAATAATAATTTTTTTCCTTTTTAATTGATTTTTTAAATATTGTGTCATTAACAAAAAATAATGAAGATAATAACCCTAATAATGAAATAACAAATATTGTTTTAACATTAAAAATTGAAATAAAAAACAATGAAGCTAATGCGCCTATGGCTGAACCCGACATATTGTAAAAATAAACTTTTCCTGCTTTATTCTGGAATTTTGAAAAAGAATAAGCAATAATAATGCCAAAAAAGAAAAATGGCAAACCAAGAAAAATATAGTAAACCAATAAAACAAAAATATGTCTAAAATTTAAAATTGCTTCAAAAGGATCAAAAATAAATTTATTTGTTACAAAGAAGCCAAGAATAACAGAAATAGAGAAAAAAATTGAAGATAAAAATAATGGATTCTTTAATCTTTTTATTGTCAAAAAAGTTCCAGAAGCAGCTATGCCAAACAAAGCAATACTTACTATCATAAATGCAAAATGATACCATTGTGATATGGAAAAGAACCTGATTAAGCTTATTTCTAAAGCTAAAGTTGCTAATGAGATTAGAAATATTCCAAAGTAAATTTTGTTATTTTTCATTTATCTATTGTTTTATTTTTTATATTATGAAATTATTATATTGCTCTAAATACCATGTAATAATCTTAATCCATTAAATTGTGGCATTCCTATTTTTATTATTTTTTGAATAGTTTTGTTTATATCATATTCAACTCTTACAATCTCTGCTTCTAACTTTTCATTGTCCAAAATGCAAAAACTTGCTTTATTGTTTCCATCTCTAGGCTGACCAACCGATCCTGGATTTATTATTAAACCTTCATCCATACATTCTATAAATGGAACATGCGTATGTCCCATTGCAATAATTTGTTTTTTAATTTTCTTAAAAAATTCTTTAAAAACATAATCTGGTGTATCTGGGTATATATACTCATGCAAATAATCATTAGGGCTACCATGAACTAGAAACATATTTTCAAGTTTCAGAGTTTTGGGTAAATTCAATAAATATTTTTTATTTTTTTCAGTTAACAATTTATTTGTTACTTTACATGATTCTTGTGCAAGCTCATTAAACCATTCTATTTTTTCAAGAGTAACTGCAGTTAAATCATGATTACCAATTATTGCAGAAATTTTATTTTTTCTTATTAAATCAATACACTGGTTAGGTTCAGAACCGTAATCTACTATATCACCTAAACAAAAGACCTTCTTTACTTTTCTTTTTTTAATTTCTTTTAAAACTGCATTTAAAGCTTCTAAGTTGCCATGAATGTCCGATATTAGTGCTAGTTTCATGTTATTCTGATTTTTTTGTGTGTTTATAATTTTTATTACTTCTACAAATAATTTGAATTTTTAGGGAGACCCATCAATACAGAAGAAGATATATGAAAAGCATAACATATTGGCTAAAGAAATTACTTTGGTCCTGAAAGAAAATAAGTCAATTTGGGTTTCTGTAGAACTAATAAAACATAAAGTTTATATAACTTAAAGTTGGAGTACTCTAACTACAGATTAGAGTAAGATGGTAGAAATAAGCGAAAACGGAAAAAAGGCTTTGAAGATTATATTTACAGACTTTTTAACTAATTATAACTCTTACAATATAAAAGACAAAATTGGAATCAGTGATGTGGGAAGTTTAAAGCTATTAAGAAACTTAAAAGAAAAAAATATTTTGGTAAGTGAAAAAATGGGAAATGCTATCTTTTATAAGGCAAATCTTAAGAATAAGTATGTATTAAAATTGCTAGAACTAATTTTTTTGGATCATAGCAATTCATCAATTTTTGTAAAAGGTTGGATTCATGACTTACGCTCATTTTCTCAGACAACAAAAGCCATATTTTTATTTGGCTCTATCTTAAGAAAAGGAAAAAATGCTAGAGATGTTGATGTTTGCTTTATATTAAAAAGTCCTAAAGATTATTCTAAATTGCAAAACAAAGTAAACGAGATGAACAAAAAAAGTCGCTTAAAGATACATCCATTGTATTTAACTGAAAAGGATTTTGAAGAAAAGCTAAGAGAAAAAGACAAGCCTTTGATAGATATGGTCAAAAATTGTGTTGTAGTGCATGGTGAAAATTTATTTGTTGAGGTGGTAAAAAATGTCCAAAGTTAAGAATATGGTCAAATGGTGCTTGAACAAGGCAAAGAAAGAATTGGAAAAAGGTCAAAAGCATAGAGGTCTAATTAAGGTGGATCTTGATGAGAAATCAGTACAAGAATATATTGCAAAAGCAGAACATAATCTTGAATTTTTTATACTAGCCAAAGAGCATAAATTCTATGACTGGACAATTGTTATTGGATTTTATACTATGTATCATTGCTTACTAGCTATCTTAGCAAAGCATGGTTACGAAAGCAGAAATCAAAAATGTACTCTAGCTTTAATTGAAAGTTTAGTTGAGGGTAAAAAAATTGGTAAAGATTTTAAGAAGTATATAGACAATATAAAGCCTACCGCAGAAGAGGAAGAAGAACGAATACTTCCAATGAGAGAAAAATATCAATATACACCAATTATAGAGATTGATGTACAGAAAGTAGAGGAATTGTTAGGCACGTGCCAAGATATGATTACGGATACTAAAGGTATCGTTCAAAGTTGAAAAGAGTTTATTAAGATTGTTAAGGAAGTTTTGAAGAAATAAGCTAAACAAATATTCTTAGTTAGTATTACCCTTTACAATTTAAAAAATGAATGTAAAGGGTAAAATATAAAATTAAATTAATAACACAAATATAGTATAAATTCATATAAATATAGTTTTAATTTATATATAAATTGTGTTATAATAACATAAAAATAGTAAAAATAAATTTGAAGTTGTTTTAAATATAACATACAAATATAGTATTTTAAATATAAATATAGTAAAAAATAATATATTTATAGTATTAAATAACTTATTCATTGTTTTCTATGCAAAAGATTTATAAATTGTACATAGATATAGTATAATTTATACTAATTTTCATTATAAAATAGTAAGAACTAATATATTTATAGTAGAAAAATCAAAAGATTTAAATACGGATGTATGAATTTGTATATTAATATATTTATTTAGGTAGTTTATGAAGGAAAAAAAGAGTAAAAGAGGTAGTAATAGTACTCAAACTAATAGTCAAGACGCTGCAAAACATATAGATTCTGAAGAACAATTTTTGTTAAATCTTATCAAAGACGCTTCAAAAAGATTAAGAGAGGAATTTGAATATAGTGATGAACAACTTTACGAAGCTTTTGTTAAAGGTAAAGAAGAAGCTTTATTGATTCCTGTCTCAATATTTTCTACGGAACTAGCTCCTTCTGAGGCCTTAATAAAATACCTAAAAGAGACTCATGATCTTAATTATCATGAAATTTCTTCTTTAATCAATAGAAATGAGCGTGGTGTATGGGCAAGTTATCAAAGGGCAATAAAAAAATTATCGTCTAAGTTCGAAATTAGTGAAACAATTTTCGTTCCTGTTTCTATATTCGCTGACAATAAACTCAGCATTCTCGAATGTTTAATTTCTTATCTGAAAGATATCAAGCAAATGAAGAATTCCAAGATTGCTATTTTGTTAAACAAGAATCCTAGCAACATTTGGACTATTTACAATAGAAACAAAACAAAAAAAGGTGCAATAGATGAATAAGAAGCAAAGAGTTAGAGCTCAAAAAATAAAATCGGATAATATTGATTCTGTTTTAGGGGCAGTAGTTCTAGCAATTTTATTAGGTATTTTATTGGCTACTCCGCAAGAAAAGAGTCTAAATCAAAATGCACAGGGTCTTACAGTTCAAGAAACACCAAACACTGAAATCAAGAATATAGAGACAGAGTTTGGAAAAAAGATTGATCTTAGAGGCCTTGAACTAACTATCGATAGTGCTGATGAAAAAGAGTATTCAGTTAAAGAGCTTAAGACAGTTAACACTAATGGATTAGAGACATTAACTTTTGAGAAAGTGCCTAAAACTTATGAAAAGATTCACATAACAGTTTTTAACCCAACATCAGAAAATAAGGTCTTTGCTTCTATCAAACTAATTGACAATCTTGGCAATGAATACCGAGCAGACTCAAATCCTGATCCGAATATTGAACTCCTCGAATTCGGCAGAGATCTGATAGTCTCTCCTAGTACCCTCAGGAGAGGCTATCTTTTCTTTTTAAATGTTGACGAAAGGGTAGAATTTTTACAATTAGTTTTCGAGTTAGAATCTGGTGAAAAAAAATTGTTTGAATTTAAATGGAGGACAAAAAAACAAAATGAGTAGGAAAGTAAAATTATTCAACAAAGAAATTGAAGTCAAGGTTTTGTTAGAGGTTTTAGCAGTTTATGCTATCCTAGCTTTAGTACTTACTGGAATTTATTATCTAGAGCCTACCATAACTGGTTTTATTACAGTAACCAAACAATTAAATCATACTGAAGTTGTAAATTTAGAGTTTGCTGAAAGTAGTGAGTACATATGGATTTTGCAAAATCCTGGTGATTTAAAGAGTATAAGGATTGACGGAAGTATAAGTAAACACGGAACTGCAAAAGTCTATATCGAGAATAATGGTGTAAGGTATCTAATTTTTGATAGTTCTAAATTAGTCGAAAAGCCATCTGGAATATTTGGAATAACTGGATTTGTTGTTGAAGAAAATAAAACAAAGCCGAATAGACCACCAGTATGGAATTCCAGTATTGATAGCTTTATAGTAAATGAAAGCTTAGTTATTAATTTAAATAATTATTTCAATGATAAAGATAATGACCCTTTAACTTATTCTGCATCAGAATTAAATACCAATGATTTGGAGATTTTATTACAAAATGAAATATTAACTGTAAATAATAAAAATAATATTGAAGGAAATAGAACTTTAGAAATAATAGCAAGTGACAATATTACTTCAAAGAAAAAGGAAATTGTTTTTGCATTAATAAAGTTTGAAGAATTAAATAATGCTCCATTATGGAACTCCGAAGTTGACAGCTTTAGTTTAAATGGAACTATAGCTGTCAACTTATCTTTATACTTCTATGATAAAGATGATGATATTTTAATATACAGTACAAGCAATGTTACAAATGTTTCTGTAAGCATTAGCAATGAGATTATCACCTTAATTCCGGATAACAATGTAGATGAAACAAAGCAGATAACTTTTGCTGCTTATGATGGCAGTGAGATTACATTTAAAATAGTATCATTAGTAATTAGAACGACAGAGGATATTTCAATAAAGGATACCATAAATGAAACAGTTGTTAATGAAACAATAGAAAAAATAATTAATGTTAATTTAGAATATGGAGATAATGAATTCTATGATGCAAATAATGATGGTGTTGAGAGCTTAACAGGAATAATTGACTTTACTACTAAAAATACCGATTTCAACTGGAATGCTAAACAAGAAAAATTATGTACAAGATATGAGGTCTTTTCTATTGAGAAACAGGAAAGCACTTTTGCTTGCTTTGGAGATAGTAATTGCTGTGCTTTTGTCAATCTTCAAAATTCAAGAGAGTTTTGGAATGAAAGTTTGTTCTTGACATTTGGAAGCTATGGCAGCACAAATAATAATATAATATCTGCACAGGTATTGAATGTTGATTATAATTTAAGTGCTGATAATCCTTACTCTGATATTGTTTATTCTTCATGGGCTAATTTAACAGCCAAATTTGTAAAAGATATTATTGAATTTGAAGATGTTTGCATTGATGCTTGCTTAATTTCAAATTTTAATGCTAGCAGCTATAAGCTAATTATTGAAATAGAAAACACGACATTAAAGATTAATGAAATAAAGTATACAGTTGAGATAGAACTGCCAGAACCTTCTGAGAATATAACAATTAGCGAGCCAAAAGAAAATATAACTTGCAAGGAGTTCCAAGATTATGTTATATGGTCAAGTGGTTATAGTTTATTACCAAAAGGTTCAACAAACTATCAAACATGGAAAATAGGTACTAACTGCACAGAAGCAGGAGGTAATAATTGCTCACTACAAAATATAAATGTTAGTACAAGGGTTATTCATACAGATAGAGATGACTTAAATGCGAGCGCAGAAGGCTACATACAAATCTCGGATCCAGACGAATCAATTTGTGATGCCCCTGAACAAGCTAAGTATTCAAGATATCTTGCTTATGACTCATTAACAGGAGAGGATATAAGAAAAGGATGGAAGTGCGGAAAAAACAAAAATAAAAATGCCAAATGCGGTGTTGAAATAACTAATAATTACAATGATAATGTAACTTGTTATGGTATAAAAGCTTATGGAGCTCAGTATGTTATAACGGACGTATTTGAGGTTAAATACACCTGGTGTTGGACCAATAATACAAACAGCATAACTAATTCTGGAGGTGAAAATGCAATTTCATAAATTAATCTTAATAGCATTTATGCTCTCAGGATTAACTGCTTTAATCTACGAAGTAGTCTGGACAAGGCCTTTACAACTAATTTTCGGCTCTACAATCTATGCAGTCTCGACCATGCTTACAACTTTCTTTGTAGGATTTGCTTTAGGCTCTTATCTTTTCAGAAATATTGCTGATAGAACAAAAAATCCCGCATTACTTTTCGCTGCCTTAGAGTTTGGTATTGGCCTTTATGGCTTAATAATTATTTATCTGTTTGGGGTATTGCCATCAATTTATCTTTCCATAGCAAACATTCCGGGATTCCAGTTTTTGCAATTTACTCTTATCTTCCTTGTTTTGATAATTCCTACTGTACTTTTCGGAGCAACATGGCCTGTGGTGAATAAGGCCTATGTTAAATTAGGTGAATTAGGAAAAGATGTTGGATTACTCTACTCGTTTAACTCATTTGGTGCATTCGTAGGTTCTATAGCAGCTGGTTTTGTCTTAATTCCTTTGCTGGGAATTAAAGCAACCATAATTTTTGCTGCACTTCTTAACATACTCATTGCAATTACAATTTTTGCTTTTTCAAGAAAAAAAGGAGGAGAACATGGATCTTAGAAAGTTATTGCTGTTAGCATTTGTACTTTCAGGCATGGCAGCCTTAGTTTATGAACTTACTTGGATAAGACCATTACAATTCCTATTAGGTTCAACTACCTACACTATATCAATCATTTTTGCTGCATTTATGGCAGGACTAGGATTAGGCTCCTGGATAATATCAAAGTATGTTGATAGAATTAGCAATTTACCAAAGGCTTACGCATTAATGGAATTAGGCATTGGGTTATATGGTGTTTTCTTATTAATTATATTTAATATTCTTCCAGATATTTATAGAATAATTTATCCTTTACATCAAAGCTTCTATGTTTTTGAATTTGTCCAGTTTTTGTTAGTATTTATTGTCCTTTTAATTCCAACAACACTTATGGGGGCAACCTTCCCAATAGTTGCAAAATTCTACACAAAAGAAAAAATAGGAAAAGGAGTTGGAGAGATATACAGCGCAAATAATCTTGGAGCGATAATTGGCAGCTTTTCAGCTGGATTTATTTTAATTCCTCTTTTAGGGATTAAATGGAGCATAGTGTTTGCAGGATCAATTAATCTATTGCTTGGCTTTGTGATATTATCA
The DNA here is from genome assembly GCA_022564635.1 of Nanobdellota archaeon. Classification (GTDB taxonomy): domain Archaea; phylum Nanobdellota; class Nanobdellia; order Woesearchaeales; family GW2011-AR4; genus JACPJP01. The sequence goes on from JADFLA010000014.1 coordinate 8,808, forward strand.
TACACAACAAAAAAATCATTCAAGAAAATAATTGCATTAGTTCTAATTTTATTTTTGTTTTTAGCAATAGTATATGCTGGAAGCTATAATATTCAAAAATTGTACTCTGGAGGATTTTCTAGAACAGTAATCCCAAAACAAATAATGGAAAAAACAGAATTTTTATTTTATGAAGAAGGGTTGTATGGAACAGTTGCTGTTATAATAAATCCTTTAGATGATGCAATAAGCTTATTGATAGATGGCAAAGGTCAGGGAAGTGTAGCAATAAAAGATTTAAGGGTGAATTATCTTTTATCTTATTTACCTTTACTATTAAATCCAAAAGCAGATAATGCATTGGTTATAGGCTTGGGCACAGGTGCTACTTCTGGGCACCTTGCAAACTTAGTAAAAACTACTACCGTAGAAATTGAGCCTAAAATTTTAGAAGCAAGCAAGTATTTTACAGTTTCAAATTCAAATGTTTTGGAAAATCAAAATCATGATTTTATAATAACAGATGCTCGAAATTATTTATTGAAAACTGAAACAAAATATGATGTTATTGCCCAACAAACCTCTGACCCGTGGCAGTCTTTCTCAACAAACCTTTTTTCAAAGGAATATTTTGAGTTAGTAGATGAACACCTAAATGAAGATGGCTTGTATTTAGATTGGGTTCCAATTTACACCATGACTCCAGATGATTTCAGGTCTTTCTATAAAACATTTAATTCAGTATTCCCTAATGTCATAGTATTTGCAAATTTGAAAGGTAATGAAGAGATTCCTTTCAATCCTCAAACAGGAGAATTAGTCTTTGTTGGCTCAAAGAAAAAAATAGCTTATGAAGATAAAATAAATGAGAATTTTGATTTACTTCCTTCTTATGCAAAGGGAATTTTAAGGATGATCTGGATTGACTCTTCTGACGATTTATTGAATTTATTCATGTTTACTAATGAAGATATGGCAGGATATGCAGCTGATGCAGAGTTAATAACCGACGATAATCTAAAATTGGAATTTTCAACCGCAAGAAGCTTTCTTGTAGGATCTTCAAGCGAAATAATCTCAGATATAAATAAATTCTTGAAAAAAGATGTGGAATAAAAGAGGTATATTGAAGGGTGCGGCATGGATTTTACTAGCATTTGCTTTATTATCATTCGTATTAATTTCCAATAATGTTTCTGCAGCTAAGGCAGACCAATTTAATTCAGGAAATCTTACATGTGAAGTTTTTACAGATGCTGGTGTTAATTGGTTTGCTGCAGGTAGTAAAAGTGGTGAGGGGGTAGAATTTTTTAATTGGACCATTGGTACAGATAGTCCTGGTCAAAAAGATAAAGATATTATGAATATATTTTCTTTTGCAAGATATCTTACTTTAGGGGGTATGGATCCTGTTACTGTAGATGAGCTTTATGTTCAAATAGCAAATTCTAGCCTATCACCTGTTCTTGATCATGATTGGTATTTAGTAAACTATAGCACTGTTGCTAATTTAAATGAATCAATTGATCCTGATGATCTTTCTGTTCTTGGTCCATTTTTTGAGTGTGGTAGTGGTTTTCCACTAACTTCAGCCGGTCCTGATACTTGTAGTACAAATTCATCAGGATTTAATGTTTTTGGACAAAAATATTCAGTTAAAGCATTTGCTTTTGGGGGTGGTGTTAATAAATTTGGAGTCATGGATGTTTTTGATGTTAGATATGAGTGGTGCTGGACTCCATTGATATATGATGCAAATATAGACAAAGAATCGGATGGCTGGGGATCTACTTTTAATTTTTCAATTAAGGTTACTAATCCCACTAATATAACTAATGTTAGCCTTTGGAGAAGACTGGCAGGCCAAACATATCAACAAATTGATGATTATAAACTATGTCATAATTGTAGCGGGATTGATGGAGATTATCTAAATTGGACAGTTAGCTTTGCTTGCAGCGATATTGGAGAGTGGGAATTTAAGTTCAATGCTACAGATGGTGGTCCTGGTATTTATAACTATTCAACAGAAGCTTCAGCAACTTCAATCAGAAATGAATGTGTTGATGTAGGAAATGATTGTACATTTGAGATTGGAAGAGATGCTGTTAATCTTACCCTCATTTCTGAAGATCCCAGTTCAGCAAGCGATGCATCTGGTACAACTTTCGAATTACAGGCCTTTGATATACATAGGGGTTTATTCAACATCACAAATACTCTTGAAATAGAATTTAATGTATCTAAAACTACTCTTATAGATTTTAAAAATGTAGACGCTAATACAACAAATACATCTGGAAACGTAAGATTAGGTTTCTTGCCAGATAGCGATTTCACTACAGGAACTCGTAAGTGGTATGGTTTTGTGGATACTGCAGTGAGCAGCTGTTATAACTATAATCGGAGTGAACCCGATTTTACTGTTGAGATAACTACAGCTAACAATGATCCAGTTGCATCCGACGAAACGGTCAATGGAGTAACATCTGGATTTACTGGTGGATGGGGTGAATCCTGGAACTTTTCAGTTTTCGTCAGGGATCCAGAGGGAGATGATTTCAATGTTTCTTTAGAAGTTGATGCAGGACCAGGAGGATTTGTAGAACTTGATAAGAAATTGTGCAATGATACTATTCAACCATGTAGCACCTCTTCTTTATTTAACTTTTCAATAAAATTTGGATGTTTCAATATTTCATCAGCGCAATACCGATTTAGAATTAATGATAATAGTACAAATGAAATAACTACAACCGCTCGCTCATTCACAATAGAAAAGAATGATATAGAGTTCGTAAATATTTCTGGTAATAATTCTATTGCGAATAGACTTTCAAATCAAACAGATTTGCTTACAGTTAGAATAAATGATACAGATAATAGTTCATATGTAGATGCAGATGTTAATGTTAGTTTCTTTGTAAAGTTAGATGGAACAAATTTTGATTCAGGAGAAATAAATATAACAACTAATGCCACTGGACATGCCTCTTACGATTTCAACGCAACATGTACACCTAGTAAGCACCTAGTAGGATCTCAGGATTGGGAGATCCGAGTTACAAATTCTATATGCTATAAAGATACAACTTCAGAAACCTTTAATTTATCTATAAAGGGAGATATTGGCTTAGCCATTACAACACCAGATGGCACAAAAAACTTTACTCAAGAAGGTACCATAAGTTACTTGGGAGCAACAGAAGATGATTGTGGAGCTGCATTAGCCACAACAGTAGTCTATCATGCCAATACAACCCCAACTTCCGGAATATCTTGTGGTACTATAACTCAGGTAGGAGAAAATGCATTTACCTGCGACAATGTAACAACTATAGTGACAAAAAAGGGTTTCTACAACGTAACTATGTTTGCCAGTGCAGCAGATCATTTTGATAATTTCACACAAAAAAACATTTCTGATGATACTAATTCAGGTTTGTTCTTCTTGTTCCCTGTAAAGAAATTGGAAACTCCTACCGGAACTCCAGCAGCAGGTGGTTGGGGCAGACCTGATTGGAACTTCTCGACCATAGCCTCATCTGGAGATCCTGATATTACCATAAACGTTACTTTTTTCATGGAAAAAGCTACACCTAATCCTACAACCGAATGTAGAGCGCCAACTTGCGTTAATCAAACAAATACTACCTGTATTAACTGTATAGACTTTACTTTATACTGGAACAGGACCTTTACCTCAGATGAGCAAGGTCAATGGTTCTTCCAGTTCAAGATGAATGATTCAGATGATACAAAAACATCTGGTACTGCATTTACTGTTACTGTTGAAAAAGACTTAGTAAACATAACCTATGGTGGTACTGGCAATGCCACAACAGCTTTTTTAAGTGATCCATCACGACCCGTAAACCTCTCTGTTCAAGTCTTTGATACAGACAGAAATATATCTAAAATAGATCCTGCTGCCACAGTTACCTTTAAGCTGCGCCATACAAGCTATACAGATGGAGAATTAACCCTAGGTACAAACAAAACAGATGATCTAGGTAATGCTACTTTCTTCTTCAACATAACTGATGCTAATTGTGGAGATATTTTTAATGGAGCACAAAACTGGACTGGTGAAACTACATCCTCAGAAGCAAACTACAAAGAAAATGTGTCTCAAAACTTCTCCATAACAGCTGACACAACTGGATGCGCAGCTTCTCTTGAAATCCAAACAATTTCCACACCAAAAGAAACATTCCAGTTCAAACTATTTGTCATAAATACATCTATAAAAGCTAAATCAGGAAATGCAAATAATGTAAATGTTACTCTACAAGCTCCAGACGAATGGGGCATTCAAAACAGAACTCAATTCCTTGGATCTATTACTCAAGATGCAATTGCACCAGTTTCATGGACCATAAATGCAACCACGCTCGGCAGATTTAATATTACGGTAATTGCCAATTCATCAAACGCAGCTAATGACACAAAAGATTCAAGCTTCTTTATTGTTTATAAGGAATTTCCATCTTTAAGTATTTTTGAACCTGCTCTGCCAATATTGGTAAATGCCTCTAAAAATGTAACAGCTTATTGGTCATGCGATGTAGGAGAATATAGAGTAGCAACATTAAACATAAGCCTAAACACAACAGGACCAACAACAATAAGAGTTCTTACCTATGATGGAACTAAGTTTGTGGATGTTTTACATAGCTTTGCAGTGGACACAAACAGCAGCATTGACTCAAAGCTTGTCCCGATATTAGAGAATCAATTAAATGCAAATGAAACAGGATTTTGTGCAATACAAATAAAAAATATTGGCTTTAACCACATTAATATAACTGACCTTTTCTTAGAATCATACTATAATGAAACCGTTGTTGTTCAAGATATACTGCCCAGTATTGGTGGAGTAAACACAACAGGCATCGAACCTTCAGAGGAACTGCTTAATATAACCGTTAAAGTAACTAGCTCTGTTAACCTCACTTTTAATATAAGCATAACCCTAAACATAACAAACTCTACTGGAGGCAGTAAAAACTCCAGCACTCATTTAAATATAACTTTACTTGCAAATTCCACAATATCTGAAAACTTCTTAGATATTAATACTACATCCTGGAACCGAGATGATTACACAATCAAAGCAACTGTATCCGGAAATATAACTGGTACCCCAGAAAGATCAGAGCCTTTTGTATTCAAATATGTCAACATAACAGCTAGTTCCGTTAAATATATTTGTAATGTAACAACAGAAGAGTTTAAGGTTACTATAGTACATCCATTTACCGATCCTATAGCATACAATGTGTCATTACAACTTCCTGGCGACTGGAATTACTCGGGATCTCAACTAATAAACGCTAAATCAGCAAGAAATTATCTAACAACATTTAATATAACCTCAGGTCCCGCAGGTGCTGAAAATGCAACAATAAATGCAACCCTAAACTTTACCTACCCCAACAATATAAGCAAACAAATACAGGTAGAAATTCCAATAGAACAAGGAGGTGCAATACCTATATTAGAAGTAATAAGAGAAACTCCTAAATTAGTAGCTAATCGTACAGATTTTGTTTCTCGATTAATTGTACATAATAAAGGATGTGCAGACGCAACTTCTATCGCATTTACGGAAGTAATCTCAACTGATTGGACAGCATTCGCGCCAAAAATAGATGGCTCAAGCGCCGGTGTATCAGATATACCCAAGGGTGAAATAAGATATACCTCAGATGATTTTGGAACAATAAAAACCCCAGATTATAAAATATTAGAATATAAAGTACTCCCTCCATCAGGTTTATCAGAAACTGGAACATTTAAATTCGATTTAACATGGGGTGATCGCAGTAACACTGAAGATCAAGCTTTTGAGGTTAAAACAATAAGATATGAGAACGAAGAGCAGCTAGCTTTTGATCTTGTGGCAAATGGAAGCTTTAACACTCGTTCGGCAGAGCCTTTAGTAAATCAGAGCTATAATCTTTCAATAAAAAACATAGGAGATATTAATATACGAAATGGAACTTGGAATATTACACTTACAACCCCTGAAAAATGTTCTATTTCTAATCATACTGGTACCTTTTATGAAGATACAAGAAAGATAGCATGGATCCTTGGAAATTTAACAAGAGGGAATAAAACTGTCTTTAACTTTAAAATGAATTGCACAGAACAAAAAAGGCATATCTTAACAGTCGAAGGAATAAAAGATAATAGGAGTAGAGTAAGTTTTTCGAATACCACAAGCATAGGTTGCAGTGGCTCAAGTTGTTCTACTGTACAAAGCTTTACTTTTACTAAACCTAGCGATGCGAGATACGAGAAATTAAGCCAAATAAACTTCTCTATCTCTTACAACTGGACTGGCCAAAATGTTACCATAGGACAAGGCTTTGTAAACATAACGGATGATTCTGGTGCTGCAAAACTTGTATGGCAAGAATATTCATTTACTGATTCAGCTAGATCTATCTCATCAAATTATACATTTGATGGGGATGAGCAAGCAGAATTTATACAAGCTGCAAGAACCATAGGAGTAAGAAACTATGTTGATGCAACAGTTTCTCCAACAGGCAATGTAACAGTTGAACAGCTGGATTATACCTGGGATTTAGGTAAAATTTTCAAAGATACTCAATCACTATTCGTAAATATACAACCTTTTGTTTTCGTAATAGGGACGCCTGTCTTAACTTCACCCTTAGATAATTCAGAACAAGCAAGCTCACCAATTGTTTTAACGTGGGATGCAGTAACTGCACAAGCGGGTGGATTTATTACTTACTCTGTTTTTGTTGATACAACAGACGCGACAACATTACAAACTGAGACAAATGATACAAACTTCCTATTTAAAACAGACGAGCAACAAGAAACATTTTTCTGGAGAGTACAGGCATCTGATGGAACCAAAAGTGGACCTTTCTCAGAAACAAGACAGTTTAAACTTGACCAATGTACCGCTGATGCAGACTTTACATTTGCCCTAAACTATCCTATGAGTTATGATAATGTGTCAGATAAAATAACAATTTGGGGTAGTGATGGATCAGATGGAGATCCAATGGGATTAAACGAGAGTAATGCTACTACATTTGAACACATTTTTGAGTTCGGAAAAGCTGTCAGAGGTGTTTGCGCAGTACAAAAGCCTGCTGCAGGAATATATATCATCTTAAGCAAGCTTGATATAGGCAATACATCATCTCCATTAAATAGAACATTCTTAAAAACAGCTGGTGAATCAGTAGACTTTGGTAAACAGGTTCAGTTAAAGTTTAATTCCACTTTTATTGCAGGTGAATTGACAGATGAAGGTTCTCCATTCGCAGGCTCAACCCTATCCTTCTCAGGAACAGATGCAAACGAGACAAACCAGGGTCAGCTGTTTACGCTGAATGGTTCTACTCTTGATTTACGTGATAGTTTCTTGTTGCACAAACTAACTGCTAACGACTCCACTATTTTTAGACTCTTCTGGAATGGTAGAGTAATTGCTAAGAGAAGTTCGTTAGAAAGCTGGTTTACTATAAGGTTTGTAAATCAAAACAACTCACTAGAAGATATTGTTATTACCAATGTTGGCGAGGGATTTTATCCAGCTATAACCCAATTTGGAATCTTAGATACGATCAAGAGCAGAAAAGTAACTACAGCCGGACTTATACTTGCCTATGAATCTAATGCAACAATAATAGCTCTTGAAATTTCAGAGGTAGTCAATGATATTAAAGTGATTAATTACACGGGTATTACCAATTTAGTTAATGCAATCTTAAATTTCAGCAATATAAATTGGACTACTGGAAGTTTTAGCGGATCTATTAATAGGAGATATGATTATACACCAACTTTAACCGATGCTGACGGAGTTGCTGTTACAAATGTTAGTTTAATTATGTTAGATATTAGAGGTGATACCTTATTTGAACTAAGAACAGACTCAAGTGGTACAATAACTGCTCAGACTATAACAAGATCTATCTACACCTACTCTCGTCAAACAGGAGATGGGGATCCAAGAGGTCCACATACACTAAAGGTTAAGAAATATGCAAAGGATTTCGCAGATCTTGCAAAAGAATTTTCTGCAGCTACTGTTGAAACTGTTCAGTTATCAGACAATGCATTCACAACATTAACAGAAACAAAAGCAAAGAATCAATCAGGAATCATTTTTAATCCACCAATTAAGGTTAGTTTTGAAGATGAGGTATATGGAAACTTTAATACAACTGGAACTTTGAATAATACTCCAATAACTCAATCAGAGTTCTTTGCAATCTTCGGTACTGATAATGTTACTAATAACACTAAACTAACAAGAGTTACAGATACACCAGATGCTAATGGAGAATATAGTATTGATTTCAAAACTGGTGTAATAACATTCTATGACAACCAAAATATTTCTGATGGTGTAACTCCAGTTTATAGTTATCGTGGAAATATCACATTGGTAAATGGAGTTTCAAACTTAACCATGAGTAACTTGTATGATTTTATGCAAGCTAATTTATCAGATGTTATAACTACTGTTGACGGACTTACTTATACTATGTTCCTTGATTTATTTATAGGAAATACATCTAAAAGTGGATCTGTAATTGATGCTACCGCTTCGTTGGTATTTAAAGACGGATATAATTTTGGCTTTGTCGGATTAGGAGGATATATTGACCTATCTGGGGTTACTGCAGGCGGCGGTACTTCTGGTGGCTTACCCCTAAATATTCGCGACTCTGTTGGCTCCCAATATAGTCCAGGAGATTCTGTGGAGATATTTTCATTTACATTCGATTCCAACGGAAAGGCAAAAGACTCAACTATAACAATCACAATAAGGTATCCAAACGCTACTGATACATATGTAACAGGTACATCTACGAAGATAGAAACTGGATTCTATAGATTCAATAAGATATTAGAATCTGATGTTCCGACAGGAACTTATAGTGTACAGATAGATGCTGTCGCTGGCAGTGATGAAGTACATGATACCCTCACATTTAAAGTAGAGGGTACAGCTAATCCAGAGGTTATAGTTGAGGTACCTGATGTAGTTAACACCAACACAAGCTTTACCATAACTGCCTTAATAAAATCTGGTGCAGGAATACCTATTAATTGTGATGGTGACGCTAACATAACTATCAAAAATACATTATCGGGTATTAATGAAGTCTTAAATGCAACAATGAACAATTTTGCAACAGGAAGCTATAATTATACTCACTCAACAAATAATCAATCAACTTTCTTAGCAACAGTAATATGTGCAATTTCTGGAGTAGAATATACTGGAATAAGTGGATATTCAACACAAGATGTGCCTGGAGGAGGATTAACGCCAGAGCAAAACCAAACTCTGGATGACATTAAAACTGATACTGATACTATTAAAACTGATACTGATACTATTAAAACTGATACTGATGAAATAAAAGGTACTACTAGTGGTACATATATAGCAGTAAACAGAACCAGAGATATTCTAGAATCTGTAGAACGTCTTGTAATAGAAGATCCTTTTGAATTATCTGCTGGAGATGATAATTATACAGCAAGAATTCTATACTTTAATGCTTCAATATTAAGTGATCCTCCAGGTAATATTTCAGTGAAGTTATACGATCCTATAGATAACTTAAATAAAAGTGCTAATGCAAGTAGGTTGCGCAAAGGAGTTTATTCATTTAATTTTACTACCATTGCTAATGAAACTCTTAGCGGAGTATGGAGATTAGAAGCAAAAACTGGTGGAGTAGAAGCAATATCATACTTCTTAGTAATTGGAGGCCCATTTGACGTAGCTATTAAACAACTAACAGACATATGCCCACCTGGTGTAACAGCTGAAGTAGAACTAAAAAACACTGGTGATGCAAAAGATGTAACTTTGCACAGCTGGATAGAGCACCTAAATGGAAGTGTAGTTACTAGTAAATCAGAAACATTCTTAGCACCAAATGGAGCTCAAACCAAGAATCCTACTTTAGATTTAACAGATACTGGAACATTCGTATTTAAGGTTTTACTAAGATGGCTTGGAAATCAAGAAGCAGGCGCATCTGAGCAGTTCACAACCTTCTGTGGTGGAGGAGAACCACCTTCTACAGTGAATATTACTTTTCCACCAAATGGGACTATAACTACTAATAGAACTCCTATATTTAAGTGGAATGCATCATTTGATCCTGAAGATGATCCATTGACGTATAACATAGTAATCACTTGTGTTGAATGTTCTATTGATAATAGAGATAAAAATACAACAGAATTGAACTTTACACCATTAACAGATCTTCAATTTTTAGGAGATGATGATTTCTATTATCTTTGGAAAGTTCGCGCCAATGATGGTCTCCAATACGGTAATTTTTCAGAAGTAAGGAATATAACAATTAACTCACTTGTAAGTTTGACCCTACCGACAGATACAGTAGATTTCGGAAGCACTCTAGGTTTAGGAGAGAATGATAATACAACAGATGACAATCCTCCACCATTAGTTTTAGAAAACGATGGGAATGTATTTGAAAATGTAAGTATATTTGTTGAGGATAATTTATGGGTAAGAAATGCTAGTCCTACGGAATTTTTCCAATTTAAGGTGGATAATGTAACAAGTGAAAAGGGCTCTTTCAATTCAACTGCATCTACAACTACTTTTACTAATATACCTACGGCTGCTGTTGTAGCAGTAGTTGATTTGAATTTTAGTGACGATACTGACTCGGCTGAGGTAGATCTGAAAATAGAGGTTCCAACTGATGAGCCTGCTGGAGAAAAAAGAGTAAACATTACATTCCAGGCTGTAAGATCAAGATGAAAACAAACAAAATATATTTCGGAATTGGAATTTTAATTATTTTGTTATTTACAATATTAATTAGTTATTCAAATAATAATTTAATCCAATTATATCCAGAAAATAACAGCATATTAACTGACAGCCAACCAACTTTTAAGTGGGTTGGAAAGGCAGATAAACTAATTATTGACGATAATGATGAATTTACTTCTCCAGTAATTGAAAATGTGGAAGATAATTCATATAGAATTAATAACAAATTAAACTTTATAAAATATTATTGGAAACTATCAGGCAATAAAAATAGTTCTGTTTGGCAGTTTAGAATAGATTCAGTTGTAGCTCTGGAACTCAAAAATCAGAGTAATCTCTACAACATAACCAATGTTGGGACTACAGACCTAGATGTTGAGGTTATAGAAGAAGAGAGGTCTCTAAGGAAAATAACTGGCAGCTTCATATTAAGACTAAATGAAACTCAACAATTCAATTTAAAAAATAAAACAATTTTTATTGGCAAGCAAAGATGAAAAAAATAAATAAATTTGGAGCTGTATTGTTTTTAATAATTTTAGGCATATTAATAATAAAAGATGTTAATGCATTAGGTATAAGTCCTGGTAGAACAACCATTAATTTCGAGCCAAACTTAGAAAAAGACATAACACTTACAGTTTTCAACAGTGAAAATAAAGATTTTACAGCAACTATATTCACTAGAGGTGAACTTAGGAATTATGTTGAACTTGAACAAACAGAACTTAAATTTTCGTCAGAAGAAAGTCAAAAAAGTTTTAATTATAAAATAAAATTACCAGAAAAAATAGAGAAACCAGGATCTCATCGAGTAGAGATAGTTGTAAGGCAAATTTCTAAAACTAAGGAAGGTGAAGATATTGTTATAGGTGCATTAGTTGCTGTTGTATCTCAATTGGATGTTAAAGTTCCATTCCCAGGAAAATATGCTGTTGCTCATTTGGATATTTTGGGAGCAAAAGAAAATGAAGAAGTCAAATTCTTCATTAGAGTCACAAACTTAGGAGAGGAGGATATAGAAAAAGCAAAAGCGACTATTCTTATTTACGATTCTAGTAATAAAGAAGTTGCAAAAATTGAAAGTGATGAAAAAGCAATTAAAACAAAGAATAGAAAGGAATTAAAAGCAACTTGGAAAGCAAATGTTTTAGGTTCATACAGAGCTGTTGCTCTTGTGAATTATGATGGCTTATTAACTAAGGTGGAAGGTAGTTTCAGAGTAGGGGACTTTTTATTAAAACCATTAGATATTTCTGTCAAAAACTTTAGATTAGGCCAAATAGCTAAATTCAATATTTTAGTGGAAAACTCAGCAAATAGAGAAATTAAAGATGCAGTTGCTCAATTATTATTGTTTGATGAAAATGAGAATAAAATTATGGACATAAAAAGTGGACCGACTGAGATTGAAGCTCTGAGCAAAAAAGAATTGCTTGCTTATTGGGATACAGAAGGTGTTAAAGAAGGAACTTACATAGGAAAGTTAATTTTAACTTATGAAGATAACTCATATGAAAGACAAATAAGAACTGCAGTAACAGAAAATTCAATAAAAACTGAGATTATTGGCATAACCGCTTTTGCAATTGCAGCTCCTGAAACTGAATCTAAAAAAGTACCAGTTTTAATGCTTATAATGATAATATTGATTTTAAGCAATATTGCATGGTTTATTTACCTTAAAAATTTCAAAAAAAGTAAAGGAGAAACAAAATATACTAAGATAAAGAAACTAGAAGGAAAGAAGGAAGTAGAAAAAGCTGAAGTAAAGTTAGAAGGAAAAAAACTTGCAGAAGAAGCTAAAGAGAAACTAGATGGAGAGATTGTAAAGAAGGAATTAGAAGATTTGGATAAAGAAAAAAGATTGAGGTAGAGAATATATAACAGAGAACACAAATAATTGAGCAAAATAGTTTGTGTTCTCTAACATAGTGGCGAAATAATATTGCTAAATTATTTAGTTTCGCCACTATAGTTCAAAAATTGATTAAGGAAAAGAATATTCTAACTAATTTACTCAATGATGTAAAAATAAATAAAACTAAAGGTAGAAAGGAGTTAAATGCAAAATGGCAAGCAAATGTTGATTTAGGTCATTATAACAGCTTTTGCAGTTGCAGCTCCTGAAGCTAAAGTTAAAAAAGAGCCTATTTTTGTAATTATTGTGATAATATTGATTTTAAGCAATATTGCATGGTTTATTTACCTTAAAAAATTCAAGAAAAGATAAGAATACATTCTCTAATATATATTTTAAAGTCCATAGCATGAACAAAAGATTTATATATTAGTATAGGGAAAGGTATATTAAACATAGCACTATCGTAAAGTAGAAATAAAAAAGATGGAAAAAGAGGTTTCCAAAAAAACAGGTGTAATATTACTTCTTGTAGCAATTATAGTAGCAATTTTATTCACATTCTTTATTTTAAATTATATTCAAACACCAAGAGTTATTGAGGTTGAGGGTCCGAGTGAATCTGATTCAGGTGGAGAAATCACATTAACAGTTGAAAAACCACTTATAGTAAAAGATGAAAGTTCAGGTAGTGTAAGTTTAGAGGTATTACCTCCAGAAGAGTAAATGATCAAAATTTCAAATAAAATATAATGAGGTGTAAAGATGAATGAAATATCAAACAGGACAATAATGGTATTGCTGGTTGCAACAATTGTTATATCTTTAGGAGGAACCTTTATTTCATTATCAGCTGTAAATAATAGATTAACATCTATAGGTTTAGCTCCAATAACAGGTTTTGCAACTGTTCCGAATGCAACTGCTACTGTAACAGTTAATACTGTTGCATCAATAAGATTTTCAGCAGCAACTGTTGCTTTTAGTTCAGGTAGTGTAGATACTGCTGGTGGTTTTAATAATTGCACATTAAGTACAATTGTTGCTAACTCTGGCTGTACAGATTTTCTTGAGGTATCAAATGGATTTACTATTGAGAATGATGGAAATACAAATTTGAGTGTAGAGCTAAGGTCTAATCAAACTGCTGCGCAATTTATTGGTTTAGGAAGTGCGCTTTTTCTGTGGAACGTTACTGTAAATGAAAGTGGAAGTTGCGTTAATATAACTGGAAGAGAGGATGTTGTTAACCCGAATACAACTGCTGATTGTGGTACTTTTAATACTAGTACTGATAATGGGGCTACGCCTTGCGGCGCTATTTTCGAAGCTGTAAGCACAACAAATAAAAACATATGCCCAAGATTGTTATTTGCGGATGCGAATGACGCTCTGAATATTGATATTAATATATCAATACCATCCGATGCTCCAACAGGGGCTAAGCTTACAGGGCTTATTGTTACAGGAACAACAACATAAAACTTTTCTATTTTTTGATTATTAAAGATGAATGAAGTATCAAACAGAACAATAATGGTATTGCTAGTTGCAACAATTGTTGTTTCTTTAGGAGGAACCTTTATTTCATTATCAGCTGTAAATAATAGATTAACATCTATAGGTTTAGCTCCCATAACAGGTTTTGCTACAGTTCCGAATGCAACTGCTACTGTAACAATAGTAGGTGCTTCATCAATATTTTTTTCACAAGCAACTGTTGCTTTTGGCTCAGGTAGTGTAGATACTGCTGGAGGATTTAATAATTGTACATTAAGTACGCTTGATCAAAATCAGGAGGGTGCTAACTCTGGCTGCTCCTCAGGTTTTCTTGAGGTATCAAATGGATTTACTATTGAGAATGATGGGAATACAAATTTGAGTGTAGAGCTAAGAACTAATCAAACTGCTGAACAATTTATTGGTATAGGAAGCGCCCTTTTCTTATGGAACGTAACTGTAAATGAAAGTGGAAGTTGTGTTAATAAATCTGGCACTAATAGGGATGTTGTTGAGCCAAATACAACATCATCAGATACTTGTGGTGGTTCGGGACCAAATGATTGTGGAGCTATTTTTGAGGCTGTAAGTGCTGGTGCAACTAGTGCAGCAAATAAAAACATATGCCCCAGCTTGTTATTCAAGGATACAAGTGATGCTTTGAATATCGATATAAACATTTCAATACCATCAGACGCTCCAACAGGGGCTAAGCTTGTAGGGCTTATTGTTACTGGAACAACGGAGACATAAAAATTTTTATTTTTTAATTATTTATTTTTGATGTGAGATCATTCTAGAAAACTTTAAATAGAAACAAATGTCTATTAAATAAATGAAAAAAAATTTGATATTGATTTTTATATTATTGGTAATGATGCAAATAGGTGTAGTTAATGCAATTAGAATAAGTCCTTCTTCTATAAAGATTGATTTTCAGCCTAATTATGAAGAAACATTTACTTTTCATACTGAAAGGGCAGAAAATATTGGGGTTTATATAGAAGGGGGTTTAGCAGAATATGTTACTGTAGAAGAAGATAATATAGCAAAGGATGGAACTTTTATTATCAAAGTAAAATTACCAGCTGAAATTGAAACTCCTGGGAAAAATAGAGTATTAGTAGGTTTAATTGAAAAAGGTAGAGGTGGAGGTACTGTTACTGGTATAGCATCAATAAGAACACCTATAGATATAAAAGTTCCCTATCCAGGAATATATGCTCAAATAGGTTTTAATGTTCATGACTTAAACATAAATGAAACAGCTAATTTTGTTGTTACAATAAATAATCTTGGAAAAGAAGATATTACAAATGCAAAGGCAGTGATAGATATATTTGATAGTAATGAAAGGCTTGTGGAAAAACTTTTTACTCAAGAAAAGAAAATTAAGGCTAATACACAAGAAAATTTAGTGGTTTTATTTGACCCCTCCAAGCATACTGCTGGCCAGTACAAAGCTATTGCACATGTAACTTATGATGATAAATCAAAGGATTTAGAAGCCAATTTTAAGATAGGAATATTAAATGTCAAAATTATTAATTATACAAAGATATTTTTCAAAGATGAAATAAGTAAGTTTGATATTGAAATAGAATCTAGATGGAACAGTAAAATAAATGACATTTTTGGAGAAGTAAAAGTTTTTAACAACACTAAAGAGGTCTCTTCTTTTAAAACAGTTTCTGTTAGCCTAGAGCCATGGGAAAAAAAGATAATAAGCACTTTTTGGGATCCAGAAGGGCTTGGAGAGGGAACCTATAATGTAGAAATTACTTTATTTTATGAAGGACAAACAACTAAGATTACTGAAAAAATAGAAATAATAGTTCTAAAAGAAAAAATATCGTTTTTTAAAAAATACTTTACTACGACAAATTTATTAATTGCTGCAGTATTATTGCTTATTCTAATAAATATAATTATTTTAGTAAGAAAACGTAAAAAATGAAGACAGCGGAGAATTACAAATTTTCCAGCTTTCATTTTAAAAATTCATAACAAAAAATATAGTTTAAAATGAAAATAATCAAATTTTTTTTATTATTGATATTTGTAGTTATAATTTCTATTTTTTTAACTAATATTTTTTATAATTCTTATATAATAGAAAATACTTATACATTAGATATGATAGTAAAAGTTGGCGACCACTTTGGACTTAATGCAGATGCAGATGCAATAAAATTTGGAATGATAATGCCAGGTACATCAAGCCAGAGGTCTATTACAGTAAATAATAGTGCTACCTATCCATTAAGGGTTGTAATTTTAAAATCTGGTTATATTGCAGATTGGGTAAAAGTTTCTGAAAATAATTTTATTCTAAAAGAAAATGGAATTAAAAATATAATTTTTGAAGCTTATGCCCCCGAAAATGCTGATTATGGAAATTATACTGGAAATGTTGATATAATTTTTAAAAAAACTTTATTTAATAAATAAAGATCCTTTAACCTTATGGTACTATGTCGAGAAATATATTATCAGAATATGTTTGTATATAATATCTGAATCAACATAGATTATTATTAATAAAATTTATTTGCTTCATTAACTTGTGATGACCTCATATGGGTAAATTTTTATAATGTCAGAACTATTTTGTTTATTTTGTAATATTAGAGTATCAAGGCCATAATAATCAATAACCCATTTAAAAGTGTAATCTTTATATTTTGGGATTATATGTTCATCTTCCAATTTGTTTTTTATTCCTTGAGCAAGTATGCTGTTTCCTTCAGGTGTAAAATGCCCAATTGTTCTGTTACTATTGTCTGTTGGAATATAATTTTCTTTCCAAAATATACTCTCTGAGTCAATATACTTTATATTTTTTTGTTTTAGCATATTTTTTAATCTTTCAATAACCCTTAGCTCTACTTTTGTGTTAATATAATCATTACCTCTATCAATTATTAACACAATAAAATGGGTATTATCTTCTTTAGATTTATCTTTAATTTCATCTAAAATTAAATCTAATATATCAAATCCATATTCATATTGTGTTTTTGAAACACCTTTAACATATTTTAGATTGTATAGTAAATGCTTAATCAAATAGCTCTCTAATTTTGGTTCTTTATAAGTCTTATAAATCTCTTCATACGATGGTGGCGGGATATTTGTAATTTTTAACTTATTATCTTTTACAATAAGCTTAGGTTTATGAATACATGGTTGTGCCCTTGCAATATTATCAGTATAAATAGCAAAAATCACTATGTCGGGGCTAAATTTTAATGCTTCATATTTCCATCTAAGATACATTGTATCTATTCCAATACCTTCTATTCCAAAATTTAATACTTCTGAATTGGGTATCAATTCTTCTAACATTGATACATAAGAAAATTTAATAGAAACATCAGCCCCCCATGTAAAAGAATCTCCTAGTATGGCTATACGAGTTTTATTTGGATTTTTAGTATAATTAATATCCTTTAAGCCCCTAATATGTTTGGAATTTGTATTAAAAATGTAATATTTTATTTTTTTATTACTATAATTCTCTAATGTGACTATATAATTAACATTCCAATTAGCCTTTGGCCTAATTCCTGTATAATTGCTGTACTCTAAATATGTAGTATCACCTGGATTATATCTATTTGGATCATTTACATTCGCTGCTTTTATATAAGCTCCTTTAGCACATAGTTCTTCTTGATCTTTAGCAATAATTTTGTCAGTAGCATGATAATAAAATCTTATTACGACCTCTCCAATAATCAACATTAAAATTATTGAAACACACAATAAAGAAAATTTAATTTTTAATTCTTTGTTCATTTTATTATTTGTTTTCTCTAATAATTAATAAATAAATTCTATCTATTGTAACAAATATTCAATATAAACATTATTATTTAAATTAATTATGGGTCATATTAACTAAAAATGAAAATATTTTACAAAAACTTATTATATACTACAGTATATTTGTATTCTATGCCTTATAATATAATCAACATAAGGAAATTAATGCTATTTATTGTGCTAATTTTATACAGTAGTTTTACAGCAGCAATTTCTTCAGATGTTGTTTCAGATAAAAGTGTTGTATCATTAACTATTGTAAATAGGGCACCAGTTATAACAGATATTCACTTTAGCCCTGAAGTTGCTTTTGAAGATAGTAAATTAGGATGTATTACTGCAGTAAATGATGAAAATCCAGCTGACACAATACTTATCCATAAATGGTATGTAAATAATGATTTAATTGAAACACGCGATTATTACTTTACAAGATTTAAGGAAAATGACCAAATAAGGTGTGAGGTTACTCCAATAGATAATAAAAATGTTGTTGGCGAAACAAAAAGTGTTTCAACAACTATTAATGAAAGATCAACCCTAAGTGCAATTACTGGATTTATTACTAAAAATTACAAGATAAATTCTTTAAATAATAATATAAATTCTTTGCCATTAACTTTATTGTTAAGTGCTTTGTTGTTTATTTTCTTCTTTATAACAATTATAAATCTAAACCTACCATTAAAAAGGTATACAAAAAATTAATCTTTTTCTTTTTTAATTTAGTGTTTAAAAGTTCCAAAATTACGCAATATTTATATATATCAATATGATATATTTATGATATATGTCAAAATTATTACATATTAGAGTAGGTAAGAGATTAAAGCAAAAAATGCAGGTTTTGATAGAAATAGGTCTCTTCAGCAACCAAGCAGAAATAACTAGAGAAGCTATTAGAGAACTTTTGATTAAATACGGTAAGGAGATAAAAAAGAAAAAGTAAAATGGTAAGAATATCAAACAACTTAATTGCAGTTTTGATCATAATATTTGGAATAATAGTTAGTTATAATAACTGGCTTATTTATAAAAATGCTGAGCAATTGGCTATAACAGGTTACATATCTAAAACATCTGAGATTACATTATGTTTTAACAATCCTGCCCCAGTAGACTTAATATGTGCAACAACGGCTACTGTTGGAACATTATATAATTGTGACCTAAATGAAACAGATAAAGATAATGATACTTTAATTTTTGCAGATAATGCAACTATATTTGATATTAACGCAACTACTGGCGTTATTAGCTTTACTCCAAATAGTTCTCAAGTTGGAAAACATGTAATTAATATCTCCGCAACCGATGACAGTATATGCACAAACAATTTTAGCTCAAAAATATATGATTTGACAATTAGTGAGGTAGCTGTAGCAGAAGAAGAGGCAGCTGCAGCTGCACCTAGCGTTGTAGCAGGTGGAGGCCTAGGAGCTGCTTTTGTCCCTGAAGAAGAAATTCTACTTTCCATTAAAATAGATAAAGATTTAATAAAAGTTACTTTAAAAGAAAATGAATCTAAAACAGAATTTTTAAAAATAACAAATGACGGTAACACAAAGTTAGAACTTAATTTAAAAATTAAAGATTTAGAAGAATTTGTATCTTTAAGTGATAGCTCTATAATATTAGAACCAGGAGAGAGTAAATTAATTTCTCTTGAGTTTTTTGGAAAATATACTGGTTTCTTTATTGGGAACTTAATTATTGAAAGCAACCAAATTAGGGAGTCTGTTATGATTATTCTTGAGGTACAACCAAAAGAAGTCTTATTTAATATAAAAGTAAAGATACCAAATAAATATAAAAAAGTAATAAGTGGAAAAGAAATTGAGGTGGATATAGCCATACTCAATTTTGGAGATAAAAAACCAGTAGATATAAATTTATACTACGCAATAAGAGATTTTGATGGCAATGTTATAACTTTCAATGAAGAAATATTAAGAATTACTGATGTGATTTCTATTGTCAGAAAACTAAAAATTCCAGAAGACATAAAGCTAGGCAGTTATATATTTTTTGTGAAACTAGATTATTATGAGAATATAATAGTAACCAGTGATTTATTTAGTGTTGTAGAAAAACCTTTAATACCAATAAAAATTGAATTTCCATTAATATGGATACTTATAATATTAATAATAGTACTAATAATCTTAACTATAATTAACTTAAGAGAGCATAAAGAAATTAAGTACATTATTAAAATAAACGAAATTTTAAGAAGAATAAAATACCAGCCTAAAGAAAAAAAGGAGATTACTAAAGAGGAATTAGATAAGCAATTAGAAATACTAAAAGCAGATTTAGAAGCAGATATTATTACTAAAAAAACTTATGATAAGCAAAAGAAAAAGATTAAGGGATTGACGAAGGAAGAGTTTGATAAGCAATTGCAAATACTAAAAGCAGATTTAGAAGATGGAATTATTACAAAAGATACTTACAATAAGCAAAAGAAAAAGATTAAGGATAAATTAAATAAGACAAAAAGTCAATATATTCAGAAAAAAGAGTTTATAAAATAAATAAAGCCGAGCAGTGTCTATTTAGGGGAGACGGGTGGGCAGAATAATGTAATGACATAAATTAAAATGCTGTGTATCTTTACCAAATATATTTTATCAAAGGTTATTAAGATGCGGCAGTT
>JADFLA010000015.1 GCA_022564635.1 Nanobdellota archaeon
GGTTTGTATGTGGGTAGTGCGTAATACAACGCCTACCTTTTTATTCTTTAATTTCTATGCAGAAAAAGCTTGTTCTTGTTTCACCCACTGGTCAAAGACCAGATGGAACTCTTATATTAGAAAATTCTTGGCCTAGGCAAAGGTATGATAAATTTACCCTTAAAACCCTTTTCTTTAAGTTTAGTAGCAAGCTCATCAGCAATATGCCAAGATAACAATAAAGCATATTCCGGCTGATCTTCAAAAAGTTTTGATTCCTCAACCACAGGAATCAATGTTCCTGGCATGTATTTTCCAATTTTACGAGAGCCTTTTATTTCCAGAACATAATCTAGAATGCCATCATCAATGCCAACATAATTGATTAAGGTGCTTGCTCTTGAAGGAGCACCGATGCCATAAATATGCTTACTTTGCTTTTTTATATCCAATAGCAAAGAATGAAGTCTGAGTTTTGAAATAATAACTCTTTCTTTAAATTCAAAAAGTTTTTCTTTATCAATTATTGAATCCTTCTCTTTTTCGAGCAATACATTTACTGTCTCTTTTATAGGATATTTTTCTTTTCTCGCTGCGTACACTCTTATTGAGCCCCCATGCGTTGGAATTTCCTTGGCATGTATAATTTCAAATCCATGTTTCTCAAGCAAATATTTAAGGCTATGCAGGGAATAATACCTTAAATGTTCATGATATATGGTATCATATTGAAGTTCCTCAACCAATGGCAGTAAGTAATGGGATTCTGAAATAAATATTCCATCTTCTGTAAGCAATTCAAGAATTAATTGTGTAATTTCATTAATATTTTCAATATGAGCAAAAACGTTTGTTGCAGTTATGATTTTTGCTCTTCCGTATTCCTTTATTACTTTTTCAACAACATCTTTTTTAAAGAAGTCTATTATGGTTTGTATGCCTCTTTCAATCGCAACCTTGCCTATTTCTTCCGGAGTTATGCCGAGGACTTTGTGATTATCTTTAAAATTACTCAATAAGTTGCCGTCATTTGATCCTATATCGATAACCAAATCCTCTTTACCTAAATTAACTATAGTTTTGCACTCTTCATAGAGTTCAGCAAAATTATCTCTCAATATTTTTGTAGTGCTACTGGTATAAGGATACTCAGGTGGAAAAAGTATATTTGGGTCAACAATTAATCCTAATTGTACTAAATGACATTTTTGGCAATATAATAACTGTGCTGGATAATCTGGCTGCTCGTGCAGTCTTTCACCAATAGGGTGCATTTGATTAACCGGAGGCAAATACCCCAAAAAAAGAATAGGTTCTAGCTTTGGATTATCACATAATTGGCATTTCTCCACTACAACACTCGACCCTGTCTGAAAAGCAGATCTATTCATATAGATACTCCTCCCTGATTTTTTTTATTTTATCTGAATTTTCGTCATACCATTTTGTAGTAATTTTTAATCCTTTATCAAAAGGAACTTTTGGTTTGTAACCTAATTTTTTTAATTTTGCGATATCTGGACATCTTCTTTTTGTACTCCCTGAAACTGCTTTACCAGGCACAATAGTAACTTCCTTACCAAAATATTTACCTATATCATTTGCTACTTCTTCAATTGATATTTCTTCCATTGTACCAATGTGGTATATGCCAAGATGCTTTCCTTTTTCCAGAACTAGCATAAGTCCATCAACGAAATCATCAATAAAAACAAAAGCTCTTGTCTCTTTACCTGTGCCTTGTATTGGGAATTTTATTTGTTTATCTTTATTATTTTTACAAATTTCTTTCATTCTTAACACAAACTGAGGGATAACATGTTCCCACCCCATATCAGGTCCATATACATTATGGGGCCTGAATATAATGACTCTGTCAAAATGTTTCCTGCCATAATTTATAGTCATAAGTTCACTTATTATTTTCCCACCCCCATAAGAATATCTCGGATTTAATGGGTTCGGTATTGACAGTGGTGCAGTTTCATCTGTTGGAATATTTTGTGGAGTCTGGTAAACTTCAGAACTTGATGCAAGAATTAATTCTTTAATATTTTCCTTAATGCAGCTATCAATAACATTGACAATCCCTTTTACACCAACTTCCAAAACAAGTTCCGGCATTTTGTAAAAATATTCAGTACCATTAATATAGGCAAGATGGATTACACTATCTACTCCTTTGCACGCTTTTTGCACATCCTGAGCATCTCTTATATCTGTATTCACAAATTCAATTTTATCATATACATCATTCAAGCGTTCTTTTGCTCCCCTTATATCATTATCAAGAACTCTTACTCTGTTGCCTTCTTTAACTAAACGTTTTACAAGTACGCTACCTATAAATCCTGTTCCTCCCGTAACCAAGTATTTCTTTGACATTTTATTTTCTTGCTTTAATTCTTTCTGGCACTCTAATCAAAACCCTATTTTTCTTGTTTGAAAATAATAGATTTTTTATTCCAAAAATGAACCATTTTGAATATTCTCTTAGCCAATTTAACTTGAAGCTTGATTTTCCTTCCCCATAAAGTCTGTTTAGAGATATTAAGGGAACTTCCCCAAGTTTCCAACCAGAAACTTGTGCTTTAATTGCAAACTCAAAGGATACTGCCCAGCCAACTGGTTTAGATTCAAGGTTTAATTCATTAAATTTTTCTCTTTTAAACATTTTAACGCCAAAGGTTGGATCAGTTAATTTAGAGCCTGAAAGTGCATAAAAAAGCTTGTTAGCAATAGAAGAAAGATGTCTGCTTATAAAAACTCCTCCGACATTTTTTCCACCATAGGCATACCTTGTTGCATTTACTAAATCGACACCTTCATCCATTAGGGCAATCATATCATTTATAGCCAAAGGCGGTCCAATATCATCTGCTGCTATTATTAGAACATATTCTCCTAAAGCCCCATTTACCCCGGATTTTATTGCATTTATAACCCCCCTGCCTAATTTATTATGCACCAACCTTAACCCAGGATAGTTTTTCTGCATTGCCTTTACAACAGGAATGCTATTATCATTTTGCATATCATAAACAACTAAAACTTCATGACGTACATCAACAATTGCTTTTAATATTCTCAAAATAACCTTAAGATTAACACGCTCATTAAGAACAGGAATCAAAATGGATAATTTTATTTTTTTACTATTTTTTGTATTTATCATTTTTCTTTTTTAATTATTATTCGTTTTATTGAATTTTATTATTTTATTTTTGGTTATTCAATTTTTAATTGTTTTTTGTTGGATTATTATTGACCAATATTTTTATTTTTTAATTGTCAATTATTTTAATTATTGATCAGTTTTGCATCATTGTTTTTGTTTTATTGAAATTTTTCATTGGTTTTTTCATTATTGTAGCATTTCCATTGTTTATTTTTCAATTTTTATTTTAATCATTAATTATTATTTTTTATATTGTTGTTCTATTTTTTCCCATAAACTAATATCCATAGAAGCATCTTTGGTCATGGGAAAAGAAGTTTCTTTTAATATATCTTCAAACTTACATGGTTTTATAGAAGGTTTATATTTCTTATATGCACCGTAATCAGATCCTCTTTTACCGCCAATATTGATAGTACCCACAAAATTATTTTCAAGTATAACTTTTATTGCCTTTGAAAGCTCAAAAACAGTAATTTTTGATGTGTACACATCCACAGCAGACTTTTCAAATTTTATGTTGTTTGGATCAAAGAATCTCGTTCTGATGATACAAAAATTAGATAATAAATTAACTACGCATTCTGCACCAAGTTTAGTCCATCCGTATTTATTACATGGTATTGTTTCATCTTTTTCAGAATAATTTCCTTTTATCCCTTCATAAACACCGTCTGTAGATATATGAATAAATCTTATTTTCTTTTTTGTTTTTTCGTCTTTTTTTATTACTTCATTAACAAGATTACTTGTTCCAAAAATATTAGTTTCTATAGATTTAACAGGATTTTCTTCACACTCTCTAAGCCTTGCTAATGCAGCACAATGTATTACTGCATCTATCTCATTTTTATTAAAGAAATCTTCTATAGTTTCGGGTTTTGTAATATCAAGTATTTTTTTATTAGGGGACAAAATATTTTGAAAATAACCTGATTTGATAATTGCTTTCCCAAGATTTCCTGTTCCCCCAGTCAATAGAATATTTTTATATTTCATTTATTCCTTTTTAGTTACTTTCCAAAGATCAATAACTTCTTTATCTTGGGGTATTACTAAACCTTTATACGCAGAATGAGGCACCGCCACTATAATTACATCACTATTCGTTATCAATTCTTCTTTGGAGACAAAATCTGGATTTTTGGCATATTCATCTGAATAGAAGATCTTTGCTCCATAAAATCTTAATATTTTACCTAGCTTAAAGGAGAGAGAATCTCTGATGTCATCTATATCTGCTTTAAACGTCATACCTAAAATACCTATTTTAGTTTTACTCAAATCATGTTTTTTCCTTAAATCTTCCACAATAAAATTTGGTAATCCCTCATTTATCATCATTGCAGCGTGGCCCAATAAGAAATTATTAATGTTAAATGCGGATAGTTGCATTGTATCTTTAAGCAGACAAGGCCCGGCTGCAAAGCCTGCACTTGGCAATGAGTGTGCTCGTTCGTAACCTTCTCTCATAGCATTACGTACCTTATCATAATCTACACCAAAATTATGCGAAATCATATAAAATTGGTTTGCAACTGCGAATTGTATATACCTCCATGCATTAGAAAAAAGTTTAACCAATTCAGCCTCTCCCATAGAAGTTCTAATAATCTTAAGAGAAACCATACTGAATAATTTAGAAGCCTCTTCAACAGCCTTATCACTTAAACCTGCAACTATTTGAGGTAATTCTTTTAATTCCTTTATTGCATATCCCTGCACTATACGCTCAGGACAATAAGAAATTTGCCCCTTGCCATTCAATAAATTTAGAATTTGCTGGCATGTATGTGGATATACAGTACTACGTATGATAATTATTTGATCTTCATTCAGATATTTCTTGATATCATCAAAAAATTCAAGAAATTGTCTAGTCTTTGGATTCAAATATTCATCCACCGGGGTTCCAATGGCAATAACAACGTATTGTGCTTTTGAAATAGCACTAATATCAAGAGAAACAGTTAGTTTTCCATTTTTAATAACTTTTTTTAGTATAGGTTCTGCACCATACTCTATAAAGGGCATGACTCCTTTTTTAACTAGATCTGCATTTTTTTTATCTATATCGCATAAGCATACCTTTAACCCTTTATCTGCAAAAGCTATGCCTAAAGGAAGTCCCACATGCCCTAGTCCGCCAACTATGACAACATCAAGCTTGTCATCTATTTTATCTTCCATCATACCCCAAAATAGTTAAAATTTATCGTTTTGTCCTATTTTATATGTTATGGCTCATGCTACTATATTTAAAAAGTTTACTGATTTTATTATTGTGGTTTTGAGTAAATTTCTTTGAAAAAACTTAAATCCTCTGAAATTTCTTCCGGTATTGGCAGTATACTTGTCATGATTTCACCTCTTTTTGTTGTCAAAAACTATACTGAGGTGAAATCGTTTATTATATTTTTAGAAAAAATGCAAGACTCCAGTCTATTACCAAAATTATTTAACTATGGAAACTTTTTATCTAGTAAAAATCAACTATAAGTTATATTTCCCCCTCCAATAATTTATAATGGTCTTAAGAACTTCGATACCATATGTTATAGGATTGAGGTGTGATTTTTCTTCAGCATACTTTGTTGGTATGGGAATTTCTTTAATGCGTAATCCCTTTTTTTTTGCTACAAGCAGCATCTCTCCATCAAAATGAAATTTGTCAGTTAGTTTTTCAAATGGAATTGTTTCTAGAGTTTTTCTGGAGTAGACCATATAGCCACTATGGTATTCTGCCATATTCATACCATAAGAAAGATTTTCAATAAAGGTAAGGATTCTATTACCAAAATACTTATACATAGGCATACCTTCTTTTAGTGCTTTGCCTCCAAGTATCCTTGATCCCTGCACAACATCCGCTTGGTTTTTCTCAATAGGATAAAGCAAGTTATCCATAACTTCTGGAGCGTGTTGTCCATCAGAGTGTAATAAAACTACAATATCAGCTTTCATCCTTAACGCTTCTTTTAAGCCACTCTTTTGAGCTGCTCCGTATCCTTTGTTTGGATTATGGGAAATTACTTTTATTTTGTAACTCTTACTTAGCAATTTAAGTATATTTGCAGTATTATCTGTAGAACCATCATTTACTACGATAAATTTGCTGATTTTTTTAAGAATTGATTCGGGTACTCTTTTAAATACAGTCTCTACTTTTTTACCTACATCGTAGGCAGGCATAACTACAATTATTTTTTTCATTCTAGTTTGACATTACTTCATAAATATAAATATGGTCTTTCTTGTTTTCACCATTTATTTTTACAGGATAGGTTTCTTCTATTACATTTAACAATTTAAATTTTTCAGAATGTTCTCTTATGTATTTAATTGTATCGTAATTAAACATATGGCCTGTATAGTTTTCAAAGGGTTCGCTCCAAAATTCGCCATATAGAACATAGCTTATGTTATATTTATCTATAAGGAACATATAGTTCGGAGTTATTGGCAATGCCATGACCCTTTTATCTGTTAAATACATTATTTCTTGGCCATATCCAATTTGACTCATGATGCCATCTTTAGGCAATTGATTTATGAATTCTCCGGTTTTTGGGGCTTCTACAAGTTTCTCTTTTGACAGTATAAAATGATTGTTTGAATAATAAAAAAAGGGCATATACACAATTACAATTGAAATTAGTACAATAATATATAGCTTATATAGTCTCAATACATTGAATGTTTTTGCAAGCTGAAAGAAACCATAATTGATTATTATAAATAAAAAAATAATAGCAGTAACAGTAAACCTAGTAGAGATAAATTCCTGTGATAGAGGGAAAATAAAAATAGTAAATAAAATTAAAGAAAGTAACATTCCATTATTTTTTATTCCCTTTTTAAAGAACGATTTAATTATTTTATATGTTCCATAAATTGCAGCCATAGTTAGAGTTGTATATATTATTAATTGTAATGCGTAATTTGTTGAAAAGAGAATTCCTAAATTACTGAAACGCAAGCCAGCGGGCCAAGGAGCAACAACTAGGTTTAACATGTAAGATATTGGGTAAATATAATGTAATGGTTGAAAGTTAAATCCAAAAGGAACGTAATTTTGAATTTCACTAAAAAACATAGGACTTACCAATTGCTTTAAACCCCAATTGCTTACATTTGCGATAGTTCCATCAAGTCCCACATTATAAAATTCATGAGTCATGTAGGTATATGCCCTTACGAATATCCAGAAAGAATATGAAAGTGTGGCGGAGATTATAGGAATTGTTGCCCGCCATAGGGTATTTTTATTCCAGAAAACAACGTAGGATAGTATTAAACTTGGAATAAGTAATACTACGTGATCTGTTGTTACCCCTAACAATGCACCAAAAAACGCAGACAACCAGATATTTTTTCCTTTTCCTTTTTTTAAGAATACTATGAGAAAGTAAATAGATGACAATGAAAGCATTACTGAAAAAGATTCTTTTCCTACTTTTGTAGATATACTAATAAAAATGCCGGATAATGAAAATAATAATAACGTTCCTAATGCAACATAACGACTATTGCTTATGAGGATAACTAGTTTATAAACAATGAAGAAAGTTATAGCTGCAGAAATTAGGGAAATCAATATTCCTGCTAAATAATCTTCTACAAAAAAACTTACAAAATGAATAAGGTAAGGATACAAGGGGGGATGTACAATATAAAGCTGATTATTATAGGCTGTATGATAAGGAAAATTATTTGCAAGCACAAGATATTTGGCACTATCGCCTCCTTGTATGAAGTAGTATTCACTATCTGAGAACATCCTTAAAAACATAAATATAAAAAACAGTATAAAAAGCAAAAGATTTTCTTTTTTTACATTGAACTTCCTAATTTTCATTGGTCTTAATTTATTTTTCGAGTATTAGTTTATATTTATGCCAGTATCATATAACCGCTTTTATTATTTTTGGTTTATTAAATAAGATACATAAAATTTTTATTATTGTATCTTTTCCTGGCTTATTTCTAAATTCTCTGAAATTTCTTCCGGTATTGACAGTATACTTGTCATGATTTCACCTCTTTTTGTTGTCAAAAACTATACTGAGGTGAAATCATTTATTATATTTTCAGAAAAAACGCAAGACTCCAGTGATTTTATAAATAAGAATAAAGACCATTAGTCCTACCTATCTACTAATATTATAGCGAAAGGCTTTTAATTAAATGGGAATTACACTGACTATTCATTTTAGCCAACATTATCTTAAAAAATGAAAACATCAATCACAATTATAGGTTTAGGCTATATAGGGTTGCCTTTAGCATGCCTATGTATAGAAAAAAATCTGGATGTATATGGCCTGGATATTGACAAGAATAAGGTTTCTCTAATCCAGCAGGGCATAAGTCCAATAGAAGATCCTTATTTAAAAGAGGCTGTTAAAAAAACAAAAGGAAGAATAAAAGTTGCTTATGACTCCAAGGAAGCAATCAAAAATTCTTCAGTTATTATTGTATGTGTTCCTACACCTGTAGACAACAATCATCTGCCGAATTTAAAGCCATTGAAAAATGCTTGCGAGGAAATTTCAAAAAGCATACAAAAAGATACCTTAGTTATTATTGAATCGACAATTTTTCCTGGAACAGTAGAAGAAATTGTTTTGCCCATTTTAGAAAAATCAAATATAAATAACTTCTACCTAGCTCATTGTCCAGAAAGAATAGATCCTGGAAACAAGAAGTTTACAATAAAAAATATTCCAAGAGTTATTGGAGGAATTAACAAAGAATCTACAAAAAAAACTGCTGAATTTTACAAAAGTATAATTGATGCAGATATTATTGAGCTAAGTAACGTAAAAGCCGCAGAAGCCACGAAGATAATGGAAAATACATTTAGAGACATTAACATTGCTTTTATTAATGAAATGGCAAAGAGTTTTGACAAAGCAGGTATTGATATTTTAGAAGTAATAAAAGGGGCATCCACAAAACCATTTGCATTTATGCCCCATTACCCCGGTACAGGTGTAGGTGGTCATTGCATCCCAATTGATCCATATTATTTAATCGAAAGAGCAAAACAAAGTGGATTTGATCATCAATTTTTATCTTTAGCTAGAAAAATAAATGAAAGTATGCCTGATTATACAGTTGAATTATTAGAAAATGAATTAAAAAAACTGGAGAAATCAATAAAAGGTGCAAAAGTTGGAGTTCTCGGTATAGCTTACAAAGCAAATGTTGATGACACAAGAGAAAGTCCAGCATTGAAAGTTATTGAGATACTAAAAGAAAAAGAAGCAGAAGTTTTTGTATTCGATCCTTATGTCAAAAAATTAAGCAATATTAATAATTTGGATGAATTAATGCAGAAAAGCGATTATATTATTTTGGTTACAGACCACAATGAATTCAAAGATATGGATTTAAAAAAATTAAAAGAAAACAATATAAAAATAGTTATAGATGGCAGAAACTGCCTTGATAAAGAGAAGATTAAAGCAATGGGTATATTATATCATGGAATAGGTGTATCTTAATCTTTCTTTTTCTTAAATTCAAAAATTTTCTTTATTCCTTCCTTAACCATAGTTTTTGGTTTCCAGCCTAGCACTTTCATTTTAGATATATCTGGAATTCTATACTCAATTTCCCTTTCCTTTAATCTTGTTTCTTTTCCAAAACCTGCTTTGATTATCTCTGAGTTGCTACCAGTAAGTTCTTTGATTATTTGAGCAAGTTCAAGTACTGTTGTCGGTTTATTATTTCCTATATTGTATACCTCTCCTGACTTACCTTTTCCAACAACTGTAAGAATGCCATTAACAGCATCTTCTACATAAGTAAAGCATCTTGTTTGTGAACCATTTCCAAAAACTTCTAGAGGTTTATTATCCAGGGCCTTATTAATGAAAATAGGAATTACAAAATTATTGGATTGTCTGGGACCATAAACATTAAAAAACCGCACTATCCTGATATCAGTACCAAACTCACGAGTATAGGCTTTCGCATAGATTTCTGCTGCAAGCTTAGAAACTCCATACGTTGAAACCGGACCTTTGACGCTGTCTTCCTTAATAGGCAACTCTCTTGGTTCTCCATAAACTTCCGAAGATGATACATATATAACATGTTTAACCCCTGCCTCAATAACTGACTTAAAGACATTAACAGAGCCTTCCAGGTTTATCTTCATAGTTTCTAAAGGCTTATTATCAGAATTATCTACCCCTAATATAGCAGCAAAATGATAAACAATATCACTACCCTTAACGTCTTCTGAAAGTTTGTCCAGGATTGACTTATTTATGAATTCAAGGTTTTCATGCTCAACATCAAGTTTCTGTAAATCAAGTACCTTAACCTCATGTCCCTGCTCCAAAAGACGCTTAACTAAAGGCAACCCAATAAAACCCGAACCCCCAGTAATAAACACTTTCATAGTTTGATGTTTTGAGAATCTATTTATAAAATTAACTATAAGCCCCGATTAAAATCTTTACAATCCTTTCTGCTGCCTTTCCATCCCAAAGTTCTGGTATTTTATTCTTGATATTAATTTTATCATCAATTACTTCCATTGATTTTTGAACGATTTTATCTTTATCGGTGCTTACTAGAAAATTAGTGCCTTGCTCAACTGTAACTGGTCTTTCGGTATTATTTCTCAAAGTGATACATGGCACCCCAAGAACGGTTGTCTCTTCCTGAATGCCACCAGAATCAGTTAAAACAAGTTTACTATTAGCCATTAAACATAAAAAGTCAAGATATCCCAAAGGCTCTGTTATTATTAGGTTCCTCATATTTTCCATTTTTTCATTCAATTTAAATAAATCTATATTTTTTCTGGTTCTAGGGTGTATTGGAAATACAACTTTGATTTTATCCTGTATCTTCCCTAATATGGAAATAATATTTTCAAAATCTTTTTTATTATCTACATTACTGGGTCTGTGTAAAGTTAAAACGCAATAATTATTTTTGATTAATTTTAATTTTGATAATATGTCTGATGTTTGAGCTTTTTCCTTGTGTTTTAATAGAGTGTCAATCATGACGTTGCCAACAAAAAATATCTTATCTTTGCTTATTCCTTCTTTTTTTAAATTTTCATTTCCACTTTCTTCAGTTGTAAATAAAAAATCGCTTATTTCATCAGTACGGATTCTGTTGATTTCCTCAGGCATAGTTTTATCAAAGCTTCGAAGGCCAGCTTCTACATGTGCAACCTTAATTCCAAGCTCACATGCAGCTTCAGCTCCAGCAACAGTAGAATTAACATCTCCAACAACAATCACTAAATCCGGTTTTGGTTTTTGTCTTTTAAGAGTTTCTTTAATTGTGGTCTTAAGAAATTTTTTTTGTTCATCTCCGCTTAGACTGGTTTGTATAACCAAATGTTCATCTGCCGTGGGCATTGCCAAATCTCCAAAAAAAAAGTGGCTCATACGAGTATCATAATGTTGGCCTGTATGAATAACTACATGCCCTATATTGTGTTTCTTAATCCAAGGAATTAAAGCCGCTAATTTCATAAAATTAGGCCTTGTTCCCACTATACTAACAATTTTCATACCGACCAGCAAACCCAAATATATTTAAATAGTTTCCTATTGCTGGAAAGTATGAAAAAACTTAAGATAGCTCTAGTAATACCTACACATTTTGACATATACTCTTCTCTAAATAACTTACTAAAAGTCTATAGATACTTGATGAAAAATAATAATATAGAAGTAACCATATTCACAGACAAAAAAAATAATATTCAGTATAAAAACTTTAAAATAGAAAAAATTAATGATATCGATTACAATACAATACTGGAGAAAATTTTGTTTGTGCTTGGAATTCCACGATTTTACTATACTGATTTGGTTGAAAAGCTAAAGGGCTATGATGTAATTGAATCTAGTAATCCTGAATTCTATATGTTTGCTTATCAATCATATAAAGCTGCAAGAAAATATAAGGCAAGACTCATTTATAGGACATCGCAAACAGTTGAAGGTTTTTATCTCTTTAAATTAACGAAATACATTGTAGTGCCAATCATGAGAAATGCATATGCTTATGCAAATGCCTTATTATTCACTAATCCCAAGGCAGAAGAAAGATGCATAAGATTAGGATTAATAGAAAAAAATTCAAAAAAGGTTGTAATGATAGGTCATGCCACAGATACAAATAGCTTTAGACCATTAAATGTTAAAAAAGAAAAAAGAAAAACAATTCTTTTATCAGTAGGAGGATTATATAAGATAAAAGGCCATCATTTGATAATAAAAGCCCTGAAAAGGTTAATTAAAAAGGGGTGTGATGTTGAGTTATGGATTGTTGGAGATGGTTATTATAAAGATTATCTAAAAAAACTCACTAAAAAACTAAACATAAAAAATAAGGTAAAATTTTTAGGAAAAAAGAATCATCAAGAATTAGCAAAAATATATAATATGTCCGATATATTTGTTTTAGCCAACTACCAAGAAATAACTCCTGCTGTTAATGAAGCTATGGCATGTGGTAAGCCAGTGGTGGCAATGGAATGTGGAGGATGTGATTTTGTAATCCCAAATAAGGATTATGGTTTGGTAACAAAAAGATTCGATATTGATGATATGACAGAAAAAATACAGTCTCTGATAAAGAACAAACAACAAGCTAAGAGAATAGCAAAAAGGGGAAGACAATATATAATAAAAAATTTTAGTGTAAAGAATGTCGCAGAAAAAATTTACAAGAGTTTTAAGTAACAGGACAATAAATAATACAAGGTTACTGCTTTTTCTAATTGTGCTATTCGGACTGATATTAAGATTGATATTTTTCTCTGGAATGGGTATTTCTGATGATTTAGCATACAGTAAATTTGCTGGTAATATAGACAAGGGAATCGACCCAAATACCTCCAGGACATTATCAACCAGATTAGGTATAATATACACCACAGCTTTATCCTATGAATTATTCGGCATTAATGATTTTTCATCAGTTTTATTTGTTCTCTTGACTTCTATAGGTAGCATTATACTTATATTTTACTTTGGAAAATTATTGTTTAATGAGAAAATTGGATTAATGGCTGCTTTTTTACTATCTTTCTTTCCTTTAGATATTGTTTATTCTACAAAACTATTATCAGATATTCCTTCTGCATTCTTTATGGCACTAGGTATTTATCTTTTTCTATATTCTGAGATTAAATCAAAATTGAAATACAATCTGGGTTATCTTTTTTCAGGAATTTTTATTGGAATAGGATATTTCATAAGAGAAAGTGCTATTCTTATAGCCTTATTTTTTATTATTTATATAGCATACAAAAGAAGAATAAAAAAAGAATACTTTCTTGTACCCCTTGGTGTTTTAATAATATTTGCAATTGAATTACAACTATTTTTTACATTTACTGGAAATCCATTGTTTAAAATACAAGGTGCCCAAGAGCATCTTGCAAAGGTTATGGTTGCACATAATTATTTTAATAGATTAGACTTCCCATCTGGTTTGTTTCATTATCCATACATAATCCTAACAAGTAATCTTATTTCATATTTTTATATTGTCATCGGAATTTCAATAATATATTTTTTAATATATAAAAGGAAAGAAACTTACACTATGATTTTCTGGTTTTTGGCTTTGTTGCTATACCTAAGTTTTGGTTCCGCAAGTTTCTCACAATATATTCCATTTAGAGCTGTTGACAGATATCTCTCAATTATTACTGTACCTGGAATTTTATTATTAGCATTATTTCTTACAGAAAAAAACCACTTTATAAAAAGGGTATTAATGCCTCTTACTTTGATACTACTACTTTCAACATCAATAATTTCAGTATATATGCGTGAAGATAGGGGTACCTTAGACAACTTAAGGGATTTGTATCCTCAATTAGAACAATTAGACAAAACAATATATATTGATGCTAGGTCGATATTAGCTTTGGATTATATTTCTGAGTATAAAAGCAAAGCGGATATAATGCCATATCCTGCTAGTTTAAGTTATATCAAAGACTCATACGTTGTAATTAATAGAGATATGATAAAGAACTTGAGAGAAGCAAATAGAAAAAGAACATTTCCAAAAGAAATTGATAATCCCCCAGAAAGCTGGAGAATAATAAGAGAAATTGGAAAGGATGAAAATAAGATTACCTTATATTATCTACCATAAAAATGACCACTTACACCAAATCTGCTGTTAAAGGCGCAAGTATAGTATTTGTTGTCTCCATAATAGCAGCTTTTTTAGGATATCTTGTAAGATTAGTATTGGCAAGAAACTTAACTTTAGAAGAATTTGGATTATTTTATTCTGTTTTTGCATTTTTAGGCATGATTGGAATTTTTAAAAGCTTTGGGTTTGATAGAGCATTAGCCAAATTTATTCCTGAGTTCCTGCATAAAAAAAGAAAAGATTACATTAAAAGTTCCATTATTTATGTATCAGTTATACAACTGATTACTAATACCATTATTATCACATTAGTATACCTTCTTTCAAACTTTTTAGCGCTTCATTTCTTTAATAGTAGTCAAGCAAGCATTGTTCTCCGGCTAATGGCAATAGCATTCTTCATTGATAGTTTTGTACTTACGCTAAAATTTTCATTTCAAGGATTCAAGAGAATGTTATATTTCTCCGGAATAGATCTCGTAAGGATGTTACTCTTAGTAGCAATAATATTTATTGGCTTCAGATTAGAATTTGGATTATTTAGCCCGGTAATAGCTTACATTGCAGCACCCATAATATTATTTTTCTTATTCGGATACTTGCTGATAAACAAAGTTTTTCCGGAATTTATTAAATCGCAATTTGTTTTAGATAAAAATTTATTGAAAAAAATATCAAAATATAGTATATTCATTATGGCAACAAGCGCTGGAGCTATTATAATTGGGTACACAGATATAGTGGTTCTTACCTTTTTTTCAGGATTAAAAGAAGTTGCTTTGTATAGTATTGCATTACCAACTGCAAGAATATTGATATATATTCCAAATGCCATTGGAAATGTGTTATTGCCATTAACTTCTGAATTATGGGTCAAAAGAAAACTCGTTTTATTGAGGATTGGTATGGAATCTGTATACAAATACTCCACAATAATAACAATACCATTAGTGTTTATTATGTTCTCTTTTGCAGATTTAATTATAAAGATTTTATTTGGAGAGGATTATATTTTGGCTACTAATGCAATGAAAATTTTAAGCATAGGGATGTTATTTTTAGCAATACATAGGGTAAATGCAAATTTTTTTTCGGGGATAGGAAAGCCTCAAATCATCACAAAAATAGTCTATAGTGCTGCAATTTTTAATTTAATTGCAAACCTAGTCTTAATTCCAATATGGGGAATTATTGGGGCAGCTATAGCAACAGCTACGAGTTATTTTATAGGAATGCTCATGGGCTTAACAAAAATTAGAAAGTTTATAAAAATAAGTCTTCCTATAAACTTATGGATAAAAACCTTAATATCAGGAATTATCCTTGTCCTTATTATCTGGTTTTCAAAAAGAGTAATATCCCTTAATGTATGGCTAGAAACTTCTATTGTGCTGATTATCTCAGGTATAGTTTACATAACGCTCTTGTTTTTATTAAATGTAATAAATATTGAAGAGTTAAAAGATTTATATAAGAGAATATTTAGATAAGAATTCATTATTGTTATTCATTTCTAGTATCTTTACTATAATTTATTTTCCTAAGGCTATATTTCAACCTGCTATCGCCAATGAAGACATGATCGTTCGGAACATCAAAATTTATAACTGTTGAATTAGCTCCAACTACCGAATCCTTTCCGATTTTTGAATTAAGAACTACACTTCCAACTCCTAACCACGCACCTTCTTTTATAATGCACTCTCTAGAATAATATTTAACAACTTGTCTATCATGACCTTTAGATTTGTAATCCATTTGATGGTCAGCAATATAACAATTTTGAGCAATTGATACATCCTTTTCTATAGTCATGTTCTGAGAACACGCTATCCTGGTAAACGGTCCTATTGTTGTGCCTTGTCCAATTATCAAATTACCTGTTTTATTTACTCTAATGAAAGAGAGCATTCCCCTTGACCTTACATTTATTTTAGCAGTTCCATCAATTATATCAAAATATAATCTGCTAAATATAATGCATGCTATCTTTCTTAATAACCCCATATTATCACTTCCTTAGAATGTTTTGATTATTTCCTTCTCTTTTAAAGCTTTTCATGTTTTTTAAATCTGTATTCGAGCCTATACTAACTTTACTCCCAATTCATCCAATGTATTTTTAAGCTCAAAAAGAAATTTCTCAATATCAGTTTGGTCAATAGCCCCCATATTAGCTAATCTAAATGTATTCAATTTTCCAACTTTACCAGGGTATATAGTGAATCCTTTTTCATATAATTTGTCATGCAACATTTGAAAATTAAAATTAGAATCTTCAGGATAAAGGATTGTTATTAAAAGATGGGATTCATATTCGGGATTTGTTAATATTTTAAATCCTATATCCTCAATTCCTTTTCTCAATTTCTTCCAATTTTTTGTATATCTTAAATACCTGTTTTCTGCGCCTTCATCAAAAAATTCATCAATTGCCTTCCTCAAAGCATAAATAGTTTGAACTGGTGGTGTAAATCTCATCTCATTATTTTTCTCAAAATACTCATATTCATCATATAGGCTAAGATAAAATGACCTTCTTGGATAATCTTTTATTTTTTCTAACTCCTGTTTTTTACATATAACAAAAAAAACACCGGCCATACCCTGTATACACTTATTTGAAGTAGACATCATAAAATCTATATTAAAATCTTTTATGTTAAAAGGAATTCCGGCAAAACTAGATATAGTATCCACAATAAATACCTTATTGTATTTTTTAACTAATGCCCCTATTTCCTTCACAGGGTTTAATAAACCTGTTGTTGTTTCATGGTGTACCATGGCTACACATGCTATTTTGTTATCTTCCTTCAGAATATCTTCAATTTTATTTGTATCGGGAAGTTGATCCCATTCAAATTTTAATTCAAACAAATCAATATTATAAGCTTTGGTTATTTGCCCAATTCTATTACCATAAACGCCATTATTTATAACTAGAATTTTTTGATTTGGTGGAATAACAGAGTTTATAATAGCATCCATACCTGCAGTTCCTGAGCCTCCAAACAATACCGCTACATAATTATTATCTCCGCCTGCTATTTTCGTAAGATCATTCCTTACAGATTTCACTATATCACTAAATTCTTTTTCTCGATGGCATATATCGGGAACTACTTGTGCCATCTTTACACTGTCAGTAGTGGTGGCCGGACCAGGATTCAATAATATATTTCTTTTAATTTGCTCCATTATTACTACCTTTTATTTTGAAATAAATGTCTTCTTTTGCTCTTTTCAAATCATTTTCATTATCTATTTCAATCCAATTTAATCCCTTGCATAATTCAGCATAAATAGGATTGCCTAATTTGCTTGTAGCAAAAACAGTTTCTTCATAATGGTAATTTAATTCATTGTTAGCAAATTCTTGCTCTGCCTTTTTAAATAATTTAGGTAAAAATCTTTTTGAATATTTTGAGATACCAACTAGGGCTCCAAGAACTTGTTTTTTATCTTCCTCTGGTATCTTTTTTCCAAGGTTTGTTATTTCATTTCTTTCATTAGTGCAAATATAAACGTCATCTCCGGAATTAAGCAATTCCGCGACCAATATCACATCTCTAAATTCTGAATTCAACAGTGTTTTTAACGCATTTTTGTCATAAAGCAAATCAGATTCAAGCAGCAATATATCTTCATTAATCAGTTTCTTTGCTTTGGAAAAAGAATACATACTTCCTGTTGTTGAATACATATCATTCTCAATATATTTTAATTTCGTGCCATTATACTCTCCATCAAATTTCTTCTTTATGGAGCTGGAATAAAACCCAGTTACTATAATAACATCATTTATCCCAATTTCTTTTAATGCGTCCAATGAGCACTCGAGCAGGGTTCTTCCATCAATTTCAATAAGTCCCTTTGGATAATGTTCTGTCATCGGCCTTAACCTTATTCCCATTCCTGCTGCTAAAATAACTGCTTTCATTTTTCTCTTAAAAAATTCATAAAAGTTTCTTTATTTTGTATTGGTGTGGTTGTTGGTCTGCCTAAATTTTGACGTGAGCCCTTATTGACTTTAATCTCCAAAAGAACAGGTCCCATTGTTTCCTTGATTTTTTCCATAGCATTAATTATTTCTTTTTCAGTTTCTGCAGAAAATGCATCTATGTACCCATTCGCTTTTGCAATTTTTGGTATGTCTATGTTAAATGCTGCAGTAGGTTGGCCACCAACAGAATCATGTGCAAAATTATTAAAGACAATATGTTTGAGATTATTAGGCTTTAAATTACCTATAGTAGACAAAGCTCCCATATGCATTATTAATGCCCCATCACCATCAAAACAATAGACTGTTCTATCTGGTTTTTGTAGAGCTATTCCCAGTGCTATCGAAGAAGAATGTCCCATGCCACCGACAGTCAAGAAATCTTTTTCATGTCCCTGTTCATATGCTTCCCTTAACTCAAATAATTCTCTTGATGTTTTACCAGTTGTTGAAACAATAATATCCCTTCCACCCAATAAAGGAACAATTATTTTAATGGCTTCTTCTCTATTTAATTCGTAATTTGTCTTAATTTTGTTTTGTAATTTATATTCTTCAAATGTTCCTTTTTTAATAATAATAGCATAAGGTGCTTTATTTTTTTTCATGTATTCTATTGCATTAATTATTTTATTCTCATAATCTTCATCTAATATATTATAAGGTATTCCTAATGTATCTAAAAAATTTAATGTTACTTTGCCCATTTTAACGTGCTGTGGTTCATCTTTTATTCCTGGTTCTCCTCTCCATCCGATCAAAAGAAGAAGGGGGATAGAATAAACCTCTGGATCAGTAAGAGAGGTCAATGGATTTACCGCATTTCCTTGTCCAGAATTCTGCATATATACTAAACCAAATTTCCCTGTTGCAAGATGATAGCCCGATGCAAGAGCAATTGCATTGCCTTCATTAGCTGCAATAATATTTCTTTTCTGTGGTGTATTATCATTAACATAAGAACAAAAATCTTTTAACAAAGAATCGGGAACACCAGTAAAGAAATCAATTCCATTACTAACTAGACCATCATAAAATTTTTTACAAGATATCATTTTTAACAAATTGAAAACATTTAATGAATATTTTTAAGTACTTACTTTCCTCCTGGTATCAATGTCAAAACATCTTTTATTGGCAAACAGAATTCATTAGCCTCGTAACTTCTTTGATTACTAAGTATAGTTTCGGCAGTTTTTACCATAGCAGGGTATGCGCTCCTCAACAAATGATTTGCATAAATAACTATGTTAACTCCTGCCTTAATTAATTCCTCTTCTGTGATGGTATCATAGGTAGAGGGTACCACAACCAAAGGAACTTTATTCTCAAATTTGTTGTAGTCATTACAGAAGTCAAGAACCTCTTTCGGATCTTTTTCTTTACTATGTATCATTATGCCGTCAGCACCTGCTTCTATATACGCCTTGGCCCTTTTAACCGCATCATCCAATCCCTTTTTCAATATTAAGCTCTCAATTCTGGCTATAATCATAAAATGCTCTGTTATTTGTGCTTTTTTACCCTGAGATATTTTATAGGAAAAATTTTCTATAGTGTCCTGAGTTTGTTTTACGTCAGTTCCAAAAAGAGAATTTCTTTTTGGACCAACTTTGTCTTCAATTATAACGGCAGATACACCAAGTCTTTCCAATGTTTTTACAGTATACACAAAATGTTCAGGCAAACCGCCAGAATCCGTATCAAAAATCAACGGTTTCGTCGTCACTTCAAGTATTTGATCGACTGTATGCATTCTTGAAGTAAAATCTGCATATTCTATATCTGGTTTTCCCTTTGAAGTTGCATCTGTTAAACTACTTGCCCACATACCATCAAACTCGCGCACAGTCTCCCCATCACTAATTTTGACATTTTCAACAATTTTACCTGTTATCCCATTATGGACTTCTAAAACCCTAACAATCGGTTTAAGTTCTAATAATTTCCTCAATGTTTTTAGTCTGATTTCAGGTGTAGTACCAATTTCATCCATCTGGTTTATTAATTGAGTTGATGGGGTATCCTTTGTATATTCGGGTTCTACCAATACTCCCCCCCATTCTTTTAAGGTGTTTATAACCCGTTCTCTTATTCCTTTTTGAACACCACTCCTCCAATCTGTCCCATGAACAACATAATCAGGTTTTAATCTTTTTAAGTTTGGAACGTAATCTAGTGTATCTTGTGGGACTACATGAGCAACTCCTTTAATATTTTCAATTACTTTTTTCCTTTGTTCATAATTTAATAAAGGAAGTCTTGTATAATTTGCGATTGCCTTATCAGTCATGAGGCCGATAGTTACCTCACCCAATTTTCTTGCTGTTTCAATAATATTTATATGTCCATGATGAATAACATCTGTACTTATAGTAACATAAACTTTTTTCATTTTTTATTGACCTCCACTATTATAAGTTGCCACAATCTTTTGGGCTATATTTTCTTTAGATAATTTTTCATAAAATGGTAGTTTAACAATTTCACCATTAATTTTGTTGATATAATTTTCTCCCGGAACCTTTTTCCAATTTGAGCCCCATATTAGAATCAATTTTACATTTGGAAATTGCTGATGTATTTTTTTCAAGTTTTCTGTTGGGTCTAATTCTTCTTGCGTCATGACCATATCAATACATCTAAGATCGGAGATTATGGCTTTTCTTTCCTTTAAACTTGCTACAGGAGCTTCTTTATAAGATTTAATTGATTCGTCCGTGTCAACCCCGCAAATATGAAAGTCACCCAGTTCATTTGCTTTCTGCAGTAAACGTAAATGGCCAAAATGAAATAAATCTCCGGTAACAGAAGTGTAAACTATAGTTTTTATTTTCTCTTTTTCGACATTAACAAGGTCCCCTTCCTTTATGCCTGAGTTGCTTGGTATAGTAACACAAAGTTGTCCATTAGACCTATTTGCCCATACTACTCTTCTCATTTTTACTAGTGATACTAGTAGAATATTTAAGTCTTTCGATTTTTAGAGAATAAAAGAACAGACAATTAAGATGGTTAAGAAGTTTAGTTATCTTGAAAGAAAGATAGTTGATTCTACATTAAATATTTTAAAGTTTTCTCTAAGAATTTTTCTTTGTAAATTTTACTCAAATCATCGAATTTTTTATTTCCTTCCTCATCAAATCTTTCAGCAATTCTAATTTCGGGCCACATTTCTTTTGGAAATTTGACATACATCGCAAATGTTCTATGTAGTCCGAGAACCTCTTCTTTTGTAAGGTGGGGCATATTCAAAGTAACATCTGATCTATAATCACCTGCTATTTGGTCAGGAGGCATATACCCTTTTTTGACACTAAGATCATAAAGGCTAGTTCCTCTATAAGGACTAAAAACGTGGACCATAGTATTACTAAGTT
Organism: Nanobdellota archaeon; assembly: GCA_022564635.1. Classification (GTDB taxonomy): domain Archaea; phylum Nanobdellota; class Nanobdellia; order Woesearchaeales; family GW2011-AR4; genus JACPJP01. The sequence goes on from JADFLA010000015.1 coordinate 21,704, forward strand.
CTAGTTTTCTATTAAGCTCAATCGTATCAAATATCATCTCCCTAGTTTCTCCTGGAAAACCTATGATACTGTTTCCGGATATTTGCATTTTTGTTTTCATGAGAATTCTACAAGCATCAATCATCCTTTGATTGCTCATCATCCTATGAATTGTTTTTTTCCGATATTCCTCATTTCCGCTTTCAATACCAACAGTCACGGAAGAGCAACCTGCCTCTTCCAACAATCTTGCATTCTCTTCATCTACCCCCTCTACTCTAAGTTCAACCCAGAAAGGCATACCTACCTTCTCTTTCCACAACCTGGAAAAGTCTCTTATTCTTTGTTTTGTGGTTGGAAGAAACATCTCCGCAAGAATATATACATACTCCAGATCATACTTATCTTTGAAATATTTTACTTCATCTATATACCTTGGAATGCTCTTTTCCCTATAACTTTTATGATTATGAATTTTATTAAGATGCTCATTAATACAAAAGGTACATGAGAATACGCAGCCTCTTGTAAGCTCAAAGCATCCGGTTCTTCCTATAGTTCCAGACATAGGCTTATAGATTCTTCTTTTATCAAAAATATCCCAATCTTGATACGGAAGATCATCTAGGTCTATCAGATTTCCCAATCTATTTTTGTATGTCTGCCCGTCTTTCTTAACCCATAGATTAAGAATTCCAGTATAGTCCTCATTATTCTTCAGCTTATCGCATAACTCAACAAAAGAATTTTCAGCTTCTCCTATGCATACAATATCCACATTATTTTCACTTATTACACTTTCAGGCGCAGTTATCGGAAAAGAACCTCCAAAGGCTACTTTTATATTAGGATTATCCTGCTTAACAGAATTTATAAGATCCATACTCATATTAAATGTTACCTCAACAACAGATACCCCAATTAAGTCCGGCTTATATTCCTCAATAATCTTTTTGAAATCCTCTATCATATCCGTGGACTCAAATTCTATTCCCAATTTCTTAAAATTAGTTTTTTTTACTTGTAATGTCCTGACCCTCGCATCATCTCCTGTAAATCCTCTCGTATTGTAGAACGTAGTATCAAATAACCTAACTTCATTCCCTGCTCTTTTTAAACATGCAGAAAGTGTAGCTAAGGCAGGCGGAATTAAAGTATCCATAGGAGTATTTGCATGCAGTAATAAAATCCTAAATTTATGATCGTTATTCATTTTTATTATTATTTATCATTATTTATTTAAAAAGTTTTGCATTCTGAATATTTTGCAATTTTATGTTAAATTATTCTTTATTTAATTTATAGCTAAAAATGTTAAAATCAATAACGTTTATAAATACCCCAATGTTAACTTCTATTATGAAAAAATTAAGAACAGAGTATTACAAAAATGTGTGTGTTGGTACTGGGAACTGTGCAACTATAGCTCCAGATCATTATGAGTTATTAGGAGAAAAAGCGACTTTAAAAAATTCTAAAAATATTGGTAATGAAACTTATACAATTGAAGGAAATTACGAAGACCATATTGCTACAAGTTTAATACAAGCAGGCAAAGCATGCCCTGTTAATGCAATAAGAGTTATAGATTTAGAAAAAAATGAAGACTTAGTGAGTATTGAGGTTAAAGAAGAAGGTGTAAAAGAAGTCAAAGCAGAATATGATGATGCAAAAGAGTTCGTAATTGATAAAGCAGGATACTTCCTTATAAGGATAGATAGAGACAATAAAAATATAGAAGTAGCTTTTTGCAATGAAAAAAACAAAATAGTTCTAAAAGTTACTGGAAAAAAGCCTATTGATATTTATCAAACAATACTAAATAAAGAAAAGCTGGACTTAAGGAAAGACCATGCAGCTTATCTCGGAAGGGAACTGCAAAAAGCATATTTGGCCCTAAAATACGATTTGCAATATGTACAGGATGAGGATCTAGATTTGAATAAGAAAGCCAATCAATAATTGTATTTTTTCTATTGATACCATGTTTAAATTTTTTAATAAAAAAAGTAAAACATCAAATAATATTTTTATAGATCATACTTTCCTCATTTGATTTAATGTGGTCCAAGAGCATCTTTTGTAATTTTGTCGTAAGTTCACGATTCCTGTTATTATCAAAAATATTATTCTTCTCATCTGGATCATTCTCTAAGTCGTACATTTCCCATGTATTTGGAGTTTTATTATAGATTAATTTCAATTTTTTAAGTCTAACACAAAAAACATTATGCTCATAATGAGATGGCCACGGGCCATTTAAACCACCGGTTTCTGAAAAGGCTATCCTATCACCTCTTTCCTTACCTTCTATAAAAGGGATTAAAGATTTACCCTGTATATGCTCATATGATTCATCTGCATCAATTTTTAAAATATCCAATATGGTTGGCATTATGTCTATTGTTCTTGTCTGAAATGGAATCTCTTTGCCTTTGGTATGTGGTACTAGAAATGAGCAAAAAACCCTAAGAGTATAATCATAGGTAAATGTTCCATACATTTTTTCTCCAATCTTTTCACCATTACTTGTCCCATGATCACTAAAGAAAACAACTATAGTGTTTTTCAACATGCCTAATTTTTCTATATGTTCATAGATCTCCTTGACATACAAATCCATTTTTTTAAGCCAAGAATTATAATTTTTTTTATTTTGTTCAAGATTATTAAAATATCTTTCGTCAGAATCAGTAAATTTTTTACCTACATTTATAGCACATTCAGTATGGAGATAGCCATATTGTAGAAATAAAAAAAATTGTTTATTATTTGCTTTTGTTATGATGTTCTTATGAAGCTTAACCATATTATCTTTATACTCGTCATGAGCACGAAGTGCATCAAACCCTTGGGAAGGAATATCAGCATCATCTACAAGATTACCTTCGGCATAAAATCCTTCCTCATGAAGGTATTGAGTAAATGTTTTGCATAAATTCTTTTTGAATTTATACATGTTAAAATATGAATCAACACCATGTTTTGAAGGGTGCAAGCCCGTAATTATAGAATGAAAAGACCCTAAGGTATAAGGAACTACCGTAATCATATTGGAAAAGAAATAACCTTTCCTGAGAATATTCATAAGAAATGGACAAAGATGGATTCTATCCTTTCTTAAACCATCCAAGACAATAAAAATTACATTAAATTTTTTCATTGTTTATAAAGTTTGAACAAAGTGAAAACTTTTAAACTAGAGAAAATTTCGCTATTTTAAATAATTAATGAAATTTTCTCGTTGTTTATTCAAGATAACCAAGATCCCTTAATTTTTGCTTTATTTCTTCTTCACCTTCTTTTGTGGATGGTTCTTTTTTTTGCTTTTCATCCATTTCAATTTTTGATAGAACCTGTCTGAGTATATAAGTTACATAATCTTGTAAAGATTTAAATCCTTTATCTTCTGCTCGTATTTTTAACTCTTTAGATAATTCCTCAGGTATTTTTAGTACTGTTTCATTTGAATCTGTCAAGAGATTCACCTCCATATTTAGTTGATTTCGTTCTATTTATGGGTATATACCTTATATTTTTATAGGTTTTTATTTTCAAATAATATAAAGGCACCAAAGTGATTAAAGTTTAATCTCCTGTAAGATATCCTTGATATTATTTTTTTCCTGCAATGTTTTAACATCAACTTTTGAATAAGTAATTTTCTTATTGCGTAAATATGAATTTTTTTTAAATATGTTTTTAAGTACCATTCCATCTAGATCCTTGGGTAGGGGGACATCTAAGATGTGCAGTACTGTTGGAAAAATATCAAGTATTGAAGTATTTTTAATTGTGCTTGCTTGAATTCCGTTTCCATAAGCCAAAAATATTCCATACATGTCAGAAAAATGTTTTCCTTTAAGATGCATTTTAAGGTCATCAAATAGATTGTTTGAATCATACGAAAAAGTGATATGATAATTGCTCTCTGGTACTGCTACGATGTCTGGCGTAAATTGAGTATAGTTGCCGGAGTATATTGCTTCTCTCTTCTCTACTATCTGGAATACATTATCATGAGTTAAAGGATCTTGTAATTGTTTAAGTTCTTGGACTAGTTTATTCCTTAAATTTTCGTATTCATCTTTCTTTAACTTATTTTGTTTTATGTATACTCCAGGATATTTATAATACACACTTGAACTATTGGTTAATTTACTTTGAAAGAATTCTCTGGCTCTTTTTGTTTTATTAAAAAGAACGATTAGTTCAGACAAATGTATTTTATTCAGTTTATTGTATATTTTTGGTATAATCTTCTGGAAAAGTGCCCTATTGTCTTTCGAAATTCCATTTTTCTCCAGCCATACCCTCATATTAACAGACCTTGTTGGACTACTGCTAAACCCATGGTCTGAAACCATAAATATGTAAGGATTTTTGTTTTTAATCGAAAAAGTTTTTATCAGATCCTTTATGTAAGAATCCATTCTTTTAAAAAATTCCAGCATGATGTCCTTTCTGTCAAAAAAGAGGTGCTGCAGCATAGCAGTTTCATGGTCAAAAACAAATATAAAAAGGTCCCAATCCTCATTCATAAGTTCTTTCAATGTATTGTATCTTTTCTCCAAGATATCATATAATTTTTCAAGAAAACTAAATCTTTTTTCAATAATATACTCTTCGTCAGGCAGCGTTCTGCGCTTTCCATATTCTACCCTGATTTCATATTTGTGTTTCTTCAACACGGACATAAGTTCTGGAGGATAAGAATAAATCTTTTCCTTGGAAGGGGTTAAAACACCCGATACCATATAACCATTTATTTTCTCTAGTGGGTAGGTCATAATAACATTTATAACACCGCATCTCTTTTTGTAGTATGACAATATTTGCCATATTTTTGCAGATTTAATTGATTTTGAGTTTATTAGTTGTCCTAAATCTGTTGTATATTCATAGATTCCGTGCTTGCCTGGATTCTTTCCGGTAAAAAGGGATGTCCATGCAGTACAACTTATAGGTGGCACTGTAGTTCTTAAGTCCCCTTCAGTTCCTCCTTTAAGCAACTTTGAGAATGTAGGTAAATTTCCTTCATTTATCCAAGGCTTCAATAATCTCCAGGATACCCCATCTAGCCCTATAATTAAAACACTATTTTTCATTTTATTACATAGTATTTATACAAATTATTTAAAAGCAAACTGAATTAAACCATCTTGCAAATAGAACTATATTTAAAAGCTTTGCTAAAGGAAGTTTAAGCAACTTAAACAGAATTATCCTCGATTAGTTAATTTTATAAAGATAATTAAATATAGATAATGATTTAATTTCCAAATGAATGACAAGATTTTAGTTACAGGGGGTAATGGATTTGTAGGTGCCAACTTAGTTAGAAAATTATATCAACAAAAAAATCAGATTACAATTTATTCTCTTAAAGAGCCTCTGCACCCTTTTCTCAAGGGGCTTAAAATAAATATAAAGGAAGGCGACATCAGAGATTACAAATCTTTATTAAAAATAGTAAAAGGCCATAAATATGTTTATCATCTTGCAGCCTTAACCCATACCGATAAAGAAAGAAAAAAAGAAGTCTTTAGCGTAAATATAGATGGAACTGAAAATGTACTCAAAGCCTGCTTAATTTCTAAAGTAAAAAAGGTTGCATATATAAGCACATGTGGTGTAATGGGATTTACTAAGAAAAAAAATATTCTGCTTAATGAGGATAATTATCTGGATTTCAAGGATAATATATATGCCCAATCAAAAAAAATTAGCGAAGACAGACTGAAAGAGTATGTTGCAAAGGGATTAAATGCTGTAATCGCAAGTCCATCATTTGTTGTTGGAGCTGGAGAAGTTGACCCAGTTAGATATAGTCTAGCGCAAAGTATTTCAAGAGGCAGGATTAAGTTTGCCTTTCCCGGAGGCGGAGGTACTGTAGGTATTGAAGATCTTATTGATGGGATTATCCTTGTAATGAAAAAAGGCAAGCCAGGAGAAAGATACATATTAAATAATGAAAATGTACTTTTAATAGATAGATTCAACCTAATTGCTCAGGCTCTGAATAAACCAAAAATAAAATTTGTAATCCCTAGATTTACTTATTATCCTACATATATAATAGGAGCTATTGCAGAAAAACTATTTAAGAATCCTCATATTTCCACAGAAATAGTAAGATGGTATTTCAATTATAGAAATTTTAATAATTCCAAAGCACAAAAGGAATTAGGATGGAAGCCTAAGGTTCCTTTGAAGGAGTCTATCAGGAGAGCTATAAACTATTACAGGTCAATTAATAAATTATAATCCTATTCGCCTGAGAATTTTTTAAGGTCGTAATCAACCATAAGATTAACAAGTTGCTCAAAAGTAGTTTTTGGTTTCCAGCCAAGTTTTTTTCTTGCGTAAGATGCGTCTCCTATAAGCTCATCAACTTCTGCAGGTCTAAAATACTTAGCATTTACTTTTACTATAACTTTTCCTGTTTTTGTGTCATAGCCTTTTTCATCTATGCTCTTACCCTTCCAATCAATCTCAATTCCTATTCTCTTAAAAGCCTTCTCAACAAATTCTCTTACAGTATGTGTTTCTCCTGTTGCTATGACAAAGTCTTCTGCTTTTTCTTGTTGCAATATAAGCCGCATAGCTGCTACATATTCTGGCGCATAACCCCAATCCCTTTTTGCATCAAGATTTCCTAATTCTAATATTTCATCTATGCCCAATTTTATTTTAGCAACTTGCTGAGTTATTTTTTTAGAAACGAAGTTTTCTCCTCTTCTCTCAGATTCGTGATTAAAAAGGATTCCAGTACATGCAAACATTCCGTAGGCTTCTCTATAATTTATTGTCATCCAATGTGCATACAATTTTGCTATAGCATAAGGGCTTCTTGGATGAAAAGGTGTTTTTTCTGTTTGAGGCTTTTCTCTGGTTTTTCCATACAATTCGCTTGTTGAAGCATGATAGAACTTTACTTTTTTCAGTATACCCAATATCCTGATTCCTTCCAAAAGTCTTAATGTTCCTAACGCATCTGCATTTGCTGTATATTCCGGGACTTCAAAAGACACATGTACGTGGCTCTGGGCAGCAAGATTATAGATTTCATCTGGTTTTGTAGATTGCAGGATTTTTAATATCGAACTAGAATCAGTAATATCCCCATAGTGCAGCTTTAATCTGCTTTTTGCTTCATGAGCGTAATCATAGATTTTCTTGAGTCTTTCTCTATTAAAAGAGCTTGAACGTCTGACTACTCCGTGTACAGTATAATCCTTGCCAAGAAGATGTTCTGCTAAGTATGATCCATCCTGGCCTGTGATCCCTGTTATAAGTGCAACTTTCCCCATTTAAATACCATCCATTTAATATTGCGATATTCGATAGAAAAAAAGTCTATTAATAAATTTTTTCCTTTTAGGGCTCTACAGAAACCCTTCCTCTAAAAAAGCATGAGTTTCCTCTTCCTTTAGAGGAATAATTATTTTTCTTGAGAAAAATAATAAAAAAATAGAGGTAAACCTACGTGCTGCATATAAAATTAACCT
>JADFLA010000016.1 GCA_022564635.1 Nanobdellota archaeon
TAGAAATATTGTAACTTGTTTACTTGGATTAAAACACAACATTAAGACGTTACTTAGAGTTAAAGCTTTAATCTTATTTTGTTATTTTCGCACCAACCTCGGTACAACCGATTTAATGAGAGTTATTGTAAATTATATTTTCAGTATACCCGAGATAGAAAGCAGCATGATGCTTAAATGGATTATAAGCTCTTCTAAAAAAATTTCTGCTAGATTTAACTACAACATGACCTTGTACATGCTTTGGATCTCCTGAAGTCGAAAACCTATAAAATTTATGATCGCCATAAACCATAAATTTAGTTATATCTAAATTCGAATCCCTCCCTGTACTTCTTACACTTCCCTCAATGGTTCCAGGAGATACAGGAATCAATCTTTTAACTATTTTAACTAAATTCAACATAAGTTATCATCCAAAAATAAAAATTATTCCTCAATATAAAGCCAATATTTAAACATTTCGTTGTTTAGAATTTGTTTTATGACTATAAAAACCCCAGCATCACTCAGAGAGCAATGCTAGGGAAAAAGAGGTGATAGTTTTAACTACTGTAAAGTAGAGCTAGTATTTAAAGGTTTTGTTTATTAGTACTTGAAAGTAGTGTAATATATATCCATACAAATGCGGACTAGATTTATAAAGTAGGTAAAAATCCATTATTCTAGATGCCAAAAGCTAGAAAAGAAAAGTTCAAAGAAGGAAAAGAAAAATTCAAAACAAAACATGGTGTATTTGATGAGTTTACAAACAGGACTATATTTAAACTAATAACAGAAGGACATTTTAGAGGTTTGGAGAGTCCCATAAACATTGGCAAAGAAAGCAATGTTTTTTCTGCTTTGACAGAAGAAGGCAAAAGGGTTATTGTCAAGATTTACAGGCTCGAAACGTGCGATTTCAATGCGATGTACAGCTACATAAAAGACGATCCCAGGTATACGGGCCTTAAGGACAAGAAAAGGAAAATAATATTTTCATGGGTTCAAAGGGAATATAGGAATTTAATGAATGCGAGAGAAGCGCAAGTCTCTGTTCCAACACCAATAACCTTTTCCAACAATGTATTGGTCCTTGAATCCATAGGAAAAAACAACTTAATAGCTCCGATGCTAAAAGATTCTATCCCAAAAAACAAAAAATTATTCTTTGATAAAATAATTGATAATATAAGAAAGTTATATAGGGCTGGATTAGTGCATGCGGATTTATCTGCATTTAATATCTTGAATTTTGATGAAAATCCTATTTTCATTGATATGTCACAAGCTACATTATTAAGGCATCCCAGAGCAGAGGAGTTTTTAGAAAGGGATGTTAAGAATATATGCAGTTTTTTCAAGAAGATAGGGTTAAAGGTTAGTGAAGAAAGTGCGTTAAAGAAAATTAAAAAAAAATCCCAATAATTAAAACAAAATAATAATTAATAATAGAATAATTCAATGAAAATAAAATAAAAAATAATTAAAATTAATTACGATATTAAAAAATGAGCATTCCAAAAACTCATCCAAGATATGTATCTTTGAATATAAGAGACAAAATAGTTGATGGAGTAAAAAAAGGCATTACTTCTATAGACGGGTTAATTGCGCATGGCAGAGGAGAAGCCTTTGATTATTTATTAGGGGAAAAAACAACAAATGTAGCTAAAAAATCAATAGATAGTGCTGCTGCATTATTGTTGTTAGCTAAAAATCCCATTATTTCTATTAATGGCAATTCTGCTGCTTTAGTATCAAAAGAATTAGTTCAATTATCAAAAACAATACCTGCAAAATTAGAAGTTAATATATTTCATTCTTCCAAGAAAAGAGAATTAAAAATAAAAAATCATTTAATTAAAAATGGGGCAAAAGAAGTTTTATTGCCTCAAAACAACTGTAAAATAAAATATTTAGACAGTAATAGAAAATATGTCAATAAAAATGGAATATATAAAGCAGATGTTGTCTTTGTTCCATTGGAGGATGGAGATAGGACAGAAGTTTTAATCAAGAATAAGAAAAAGGTAATAGTTGTTGATTTGAATCCATTATCAAGGTCTGCTAAAAAAGCTACAATAGCTATTGTTGACAATATTGTAAGAGCAATTCCATTATTAATTGAAACTATTAAAAATTTAAAAAGGTATAATTTAAGCAAAAAACAGTTGGAAGTTATAGTTAAGCATCATGATAATAAGAGAAGGTTGAAAGAATCAATTAAGGAAATTAATAGGAATTTAGTTTAGAATACCCTTTTATTATGTTTCTAGAAATTATGTCATTTTTAAGTAGTTAATAATAGGAAGATTTAAATACTCTTATAATACTTCTTTTAAAGATAATAGGTGAAAATATCATGTCTCTAGACAATTTACTTACCAAAGAAAGAGCTATAGAAGTAGTTGAAGCACTTATAGATGAGTATAAAACCAGAATTAGACAAGATCCTGAACTTCTGTTGAATGTTTATAGATTTACTTGGGGGAGACCTATTGAGTTAAGTCAAGAACAGGCCATTCAGAACATTGATCAGGTAGTTAATTATTTAGATGGTGAAAGAGAAGAAATTGTTTCATCTATTAGAGATCTGGAATCTGAAGATCCTGATGATTTGCTAGTATTATTATATAATTCTTTTCATCTTCCTGGCGATGGAATTGATTATGTAATGCCTCAATTCCCGGAATTATCAGAAGGTATAAGTAGAATTCAAGAGATGATTTCTTTGTATGCGGATGATATTACCTCAAACAATGATTTACAAAAATTATGGGATTTCAGGCAAATGCAAAATAGGTACTTCCAAATACCAGGGGTTTTTGAAATTTCAAATGATTTGGGGGAAAGATTAAGAACATCAGATTTTGTATTTCCATTTCTGCACAGAGAAGATTTCAGTGTTGAAATTAATACAAGATTTCGACAAATTGGTAAACCAAAAAGTCAAATAGAAGAAGAATTAAATGCTGCAGTAACGAATTTTCATAATAATCTACCTGGCTACATTAATTTCCTGTTAAAACATCCTGAATTAAGGGGCGTAGGAGATTCGCATTCTCAAGAGCAAAGCAGAGCAGATTTTAAGAATGCTTATCCTTTTTTAAATGGACTCTTTACTTTTGGGCAAGATGTTAATTCGAGTGCACAAACTTATTGGAATGCTCTAGATCTAATTTATTTGGGACAGAGAAACATTGGATTTTATCAAAGATTTGAAGAAGAGCTTGGAAGCATAGACCCAAATATAGGTATAATTTTTGAAAGAGATTTGTATGGTTCTCCAGCAGAAATGTTGTTATATCTGCTTCCTTACGGTGAAAAGGCACAAGAGATTGAGCCTTTCTTGGAATCTTTAAGGCATGGTAAGATTATAGGTTTTGGTTCATTGGCTACAGCCGAAATTGAAGGCGAAAGATATATTGATTTGGAAACCTTCCAAACTGATTTACTAAGGAAAGACAGGTTTGAAAATGGTAGAATGGTAAAAAATGAGGACAATTCTTACACTGTTCCCGCAAGACTTAGACGACCTTATTTAGATGGTTATGATTTTGCCAAGAGAATTATAAGTGCTGTTGAAACTGCTGGAAGAAGAATTAGTGAAGAGCATGGGTTGGCAGGAATGGTTATACCTGATTGGTCAACGGTTTTAGATCAAAGATCAGGGGGAATGGGAGATTTTAAATTAGCAGAACGAGATGGAACATCTGGTTTTATAAAACAGCTTTATACAAAGGTCCCATTAGACATGGGTTTTAAGGATCCAGCAGAGCTAGAAATTAATTTTCCATTAAGAATGGAGATAAGAAAAGCTCTTTATTTTGTTAAAACATTTAAATAAACTTGAATATATTATTGTTATTTTAAAATATACCCCAAAACCTCTCTCAAATCCTTTTTCTCAATAACAACATCAGCAGCCTTTTTTACTTTATCTTCTTTGCAGTTAAACGCTATGCCCAATCCAGCAATTTTCAGGATTTTGATATCATTAAGGTAATCTCCAATAAAAACGCATTCTTTAAGCTTTATTTTTTCTCTTTTTGCTATTAATTTTAGGGCTTTAGCCTTCTTTTTCATGTCATACTCTGTTGCCTCTATTTTTTCAATATTTCCTTCTTTATCAAAATAGATTTTGCTTAAAAAAACATCATCAAAAATATCATTATAATCAGGTATAAACTTTTCCAATAAAACATTCAAAGAACCTGAGATTATAGCGAGTTTTAAACCATTTTTCTTCAGTTCTTGCAAAGTTTCCATAGCGCCATCCATCAAACTCAATGATTCCAAAGCTTTAAGAAAATCTTGTTTTTTTGCCCCTTTCTCGCGCCACATATTTATATCATGCTCTGCCCATTGTAAATAGCTTATCTTCCCTTTTAAGAAATTGTTTTTAGCATCTTCTCTTCTATGCTTATCTGTTTGGAAATAATCATGAAATACCTGCCATGAAAACCTTACATTATCTATTAATGTACCATCAACATCAAAACAGACTAGTTTGTATTTAGGCATTTTATCCCAATAGTATCAGACTAAGTATTAAAAATCTTTTTATAACACTTGCATGCCTAGTTCATAATATTTAAATAGTGCTATGTTTTTCTATCATGTTGAGTTTAGAAGTAATTTTCAAATATGTGCGGCATAATTGGTTATATAGGAGATAAAAAAGCAGCCCCGATACTTATGGATGCTTTGAAAAGATTAGAATATAGGGGCTATGATTCTGCCGGTATTTCTACTATAAACAAAAATAATATCTTAGTTGAAAAAGATATTGGTAAATTAGAAGAAATAAAAGAAAAAAGAGAAAAGGAGAAAAATATAAATTTTGAAAAAATTGAGGGTAATGTAGGAATCAGCCATTGTCGTTGGGCCACTCATGGTAGTGTTACCAAAGAAAATGCTCATCCACATACAGATTGCAAAAATATGATTTCTATTGTTCATAATGGCATAATTGAAAATTTCTCAGCGTTAAAAGAAAAATTAATTCAAAAAGGCCATAAATTCAAATCTTCAACTGATACTGAGGTTATTGCACATTTAATAGAAGACAATTATAATGGAGATATCGAAGAGGCAACAAGAAAAGCCTTAAAACAAATAGAAGGAAGTTATGCTTTAGGAATAATTTGTTCTAAAGAACCAAATAAGTTGATAGCAGCAAGGAATGAAAGTCCTCTAATTCTTGGTTTGGGTGACAAAGAAAACTTTATTGCCTCTGATGTTCATGCAATTTTAAAATATACAAATAAAGTTGTTTATCTGGAAAACAATGAAATCGCAACATTAGAAAAAAATAATTATTCTGTAAAAAATGTTAATGGAAAAATTATCAATAAAAAAATCAATGAAATTAATTGGAGCCCTGAATTAGCGGAAAAATCAGGTTATGAGCATTTCATGCTTAAGGAAATTCATGAGCAGCCAAGGGCAATAACTGAAACATTAAACAATAGAATAGAAAATGGAAATATAAATCTAAAAGAAGAATTGGATTTAAATGATGAAGAACTAAAAAAAATAAACAGAATAATAATTGTTGCTTGTGGAACTTCATGGCATGCTGCCTTAGCTGGAGAATTTATGTTAGAAGAGTTAGCTAAAATACCTGTTGAGGTAGAATATGGCTCTGAATTTAGGTATAGGAATCCTATAATCAATGAAAATACTCTTATAATTGCTATTTCCCAATCAGGAGAGACAGCTGATACACTAGCAGCTATCAGAGAAGCTAAAAAAAGAAATGCAAAAGTTCTTTCAATAGTAAATGTAAAGGGTTCTTCAATAGATCGTGAGTCAGATTCTGTTTTGTATACATATGCAGGTCCTGAAATAGGTGTTGCTTCCACAAAGGCTTTTACCGCTCAATTAGTTGTTTTATATTTGTTTACTTTATTTATGGGCAATTTAAAAAAATCTTTGAAAAAAGAAAAAATAACAGACCTTATAGAAAAATTGAGGAAGTTGCCTTTGCAAATGGAATCTTTATTGAGCGAGGAAAATGACATCAAGAAAATAGCGGATATCTACAAAGACAAGACAAATTCATTGTTTTTAGGAAGGGGTGTTAATTTCCCAATAGCTTTGGAAGGTGCCTTAAAACTGAAAGAAGTCAGTTACTTGCATGCAGAAGGCTATCCAGCAGCTGAGATGAAACACGGCCCTATAGCTTTAATAGACAAAAACATGCCAGTTGTCTTCATAGCAACGAAAGATGATTATACATATAAAAAGGTTCTAGGCAATATACACGAAGTAAAAGCCAGGAACGGCATAGTAATAGCAATCGCAACAGAAGGAGATGAAGAAGTTGGAAAGTTAGCTGATTATGTTGTTTATATCCCAAAAACACTATATATTTTGAGTTCGATATTGACTGCTATACCCTTACAATTATTAGCTTATTATGTTGCTGTTGACAGGAATTTAGATCCGGATAAACCAAGGAATCTTTCTAAGTCGGTTGTAGTAGAGTAACTACTTTATCATAGTTAAAATAGAAAGATTTATAAATAGAAAATCATATATTAATGAATATTATGTCAGACTTAAGACAAAGAGTAGAGGCGGAATTAGAAGGAGGTATAGGAGTATTGTCAAAAATTTTGCAAAGACAATTTTTAGATTTTGAAGAAGTGGAAACGACAGCAGAAAAATTAGGTTACACTTTTGAATATCATGCTAAAATTCCAAGGGTTAATATTTATAGAGAAACGTCTCATACTTCGCTTCCATTGAAAATAAATGAACTTATTGATGTATTTCCTAATCTTCCTTCCTGGTTGGAGGAAGATGATTGGATTGAAACGTTTAGGGAAGTAGTAAGAAAATATCCAAATCTTGCAGATCTAGAAGCCATAGATATAATCTCACCACTTAACAAGGAACTCAATTTAAGCGTCTGGTATTCCAGAGAAGAAGATGGACAAGAAGTATATTCTTGGAAAGGAAGGATTCATTCTATTCAAAGTATGAATGATTTGTTAAGAAAGCCACCTGAAGATTTGGGTTAAGTAAAATTAGTTGCAAATTGAATAATATTACCCTCATTATTTATTTGCTTCTTTTAAGTAGTGACAAAATAGAAAGGTTTATATAGGAGTTTTATTCATATATTATTCATAAAAATGGCAGAAGTATTGGAAATAGAAGAAAGCGTGAAAGACGTCATTTGGGAGGCATTAGGCTTTACTCCGTTGGATGAGTTATTTTCTTATGTTAGATATAAACTTCCTAAACGGGCAGGCATAGTAGATCCAGAGAAGCTAGAAAATTTTATCAGTAACTACATGAGTGAATTAGTAGTATTCGAAGATGGTTTTGTCAAACCTAAATTACCCTCTGATAGCTTATGGCATGCTACATACGCGTTTCGTATACCTGATGTTTTAGCTAAAGGATTGGAGCTTTTAGCTGGAAGTAAAGATCAATACGAACAAGATCATGGAGATTTAAATCCAGTATTTCAGTACTCAGGTTTTCCTCCACAAAAGGACCCTTTAACTAATGAAAAATGCATATATGTGGCAGTGGCACCAGAACATGCGGTCTTTAAGAGAGGACCTTCAAATGGTATAGCTGTACTTGAAATTGATCCTTCAAATAATAAATTTATTCCTGTTGATACTCGCGGAAGACCAATAGAGGGTCATGAGGATTTAATAACAGAACAATTTAGATATGGAACAGTAGATCTTGGCACTTATACTCCAGTCAATCCTGATAACATTAAAAGAGCCTATGTACACGAAAACGATATGAACCAATTAGGCCCAACAACAGATCCAAGAATTACTTCAGTATATCCTTTATCCTCAAAACAATGGAATAGAGTGGTTGCTGAAGATTATGCACGGCTAAAGGGTTAAAAATACTATTAATCAAAAAACCACTTTCTTAAAAATCAATATTTCATTTGAAAGATTTATATAACCATAGCAAATACTATTTATTTATTAAAAATGAGTTCGGATACGCTTGTACGAAGAGTTGAAAATTTAGTCATTGATGTTCAAAATAGGAAGAGCAGAGCCGTTCGGAGTAGGTTGGTAAGCTTAAAGACCTTGCCAGATATTAGCCTTGATCCTTCAGAAATCGAGGGTTTGTTTTATAATAAAGTCAAAGATTATGCACAAGGTATAGAAGCATATTATAAATCAGAAGAGTTTAATGAAGCAAGGTTAGAATGTATTGAATTAATGGGTTATGCCGAGGGCTTTAAGAAAGTTCAGGATGGTTCACTTGATGAACTAGTAAAAGATACATTTGGAAGCCATGCTCAAAGTGCAGAAAATGATATTAATGAAGGTAGGGGGTATCAAGCACGCTTACATGCAAGATATATTATGGGCGCAGCAAAAGGATCTGAACTCGCTTTAAGTGATAGGTACCCAACTCTTAGAAGAACTGATGGTAATCGATTTACAATTGGCAACCGTGTCGTAGATTTAACCCCTATGGAAGGAGAATTATTTACATACTTTCTTGCTAATGCCAATAAAGTGATTCCAATAGAAAAAATAATTATGGATGTTCGGGGTAGGGAAATAGGCTATTCATCTATGACTACAATGATTAATAATTTAAGAAGAAAACTTCAACCAGATCCAAATGGACCGCAATATATTCATCACTATAGGAATCTAGGCTATGTATTCGGTACTGTAGCTTATAGCCCTCCAAAAATTGAATATGATGCCAGTAGGCGTAAACTCACAATAAATGGCCAAAATACCTCATTAGGAAAAAGTGTAGCACAATTATTCAAATACTTTTATGACCACCGAGGACAAAAAATCAGTAGAGAAACAATTATCCAAGAAGTATGGGGAAATGAAGACACAGATCAAGATTTATTTAGAAAATTTAATAACACCCTTTTTAACTTAAATAAAAAACTTACTGAATCTTCAGGATATAGGTTAATTGTAAATTTCATGGGTGAGGGGTATATGCTAAGAGGTTAAATTAGAAAAACTCTTTCTTAAAAATCATTTTCTCTAAACTCCATTTTCTAGCACCAAATGCCATTATTGCTAGAAATGATGCGAAATATAGTAACGCAAGCTCTCCTTGATTCACAAATGGAATAAGGCCTTGAGGTACATGAACCATAAAATAAGCTACAAGCATTTCTATTGCAGCTATAAAAGCAGCTAATCTTGTAAATAATCCGAAAGCAATTGCTAACCCACCTAAAAATTCGATAATACCTACTAAACCAAATTGACTGAATAAGGGAGCAGGCTGACCACCAATGCCACCAAACATTCCAAATAATTTTTGTAATCCATGTTGGAGAAATAATAATCCTACAAATACCCTAAAAACAAAATAAAAATAATCTTTATTGACGTATTTTTCACAAATATTTTCTACCATTAATAAACCATCTCAAGAATTTATTATTTAAGAATTAATATATAAAATTTTTGATTTATTATGCCTTAACAGAACTCTTACTCTCAATCTTTCTATAAATCGCGAAAATAATTCCGAGATAACTAATATAAAACAAAACTTCTAGCAAAGATGGATTTCCATTATAACCAAACAACCCTTTAAAGAAACTTCCAATCAAGCCTTTTTCATGCAAAGCTGGATAAGAACCCCCTATGGTAACAGCTGGGTTTATATCCCACACTTCCTTTACAACATAAGGAATAACTGCTGCTTCTTGCAATTCATGGATGCCATGGGCTACTAAACCGGCAGCTATAAGTATTAGCATTATACTCGTTATATTGAAAAACTTTTTCAAGTTAACTTTTCTTGTTCCAACAAAAAATAAATAGCCAATAGCAATAGCTGTTATTACCCCTAAAGTTGCTCCAATAAAGCTGATTCCAGAAGAATAATTTATTGCTCCGAAAAATATGACTGTTTCAACACCTTCTCTTAACACAGCAAGCGTTATTAATACAAATAATCCATAAGCGTATGTTTTGTTGAAATTGGCTTTCTCAAGATGATTTGCAACCTTTGCTTCTATTTCTCTTGCAATATGTTTCTGCTTCATCATCCATAAAATCATTGTGGTTAATAAAACAGCTGCAAACAACATTGTAGAGCCTTCAAATATTTCTTCTGCCCTGCCTTCAAAACCTCCAGCAAATAGAGTAAAAACAACTGCAGCCAATATACTCAGAATAATACCAAAAACTATGCCATAGTAAACTGTTTTTTTATATTGATAGTTATTTGTCCTGGTTAAATAAGCAAGAACTATACCAATAACTAAGGCTGCTTCCAATGTTTCTCTTGATGTTATTATAAAGCTCGTTAATACCATTTGCCCACGAAAAATTTATAAACAAATTAACTTAACTATTGTTAAGAATAGGTAATATTTAAATCTTTTTACTGCATTTTCATAAAAATAACGAAAAATATTAATAAAAAAACGAATTTAGTATTCATTATAGGTGGTTTTTTGTGATTGATGATACAGACAAAGAAATATTGAGTGTATTAGGTGATAATGCTAGAACTCCATTTCTTAACATAGCTAAACAATTAGGGGTCTCAGAATCAACAATAAGGAAGAGGGTAGGTAACCTAGAAGACAGGGGTGTAATAAAAAAATATTCTGTAGTAGTAGAACCTGCAAAGTTAGGTTATGGTTCTGTTGCCATAGTTGGTATTGATGTTGTACCAGAAAAATTTTTAAGTGTAGCCAAAAAACTTACAGAATTTGACAATGTAAAATTCGTTGCAACAAGCACTGGAGACCATATGATAATGACAGAGATATGGATGGACAAGGCTTCTGAGTTAAGGGATTTTATTAGCAACAAAATAGAGAAGATTGATGGTGTGACAAGAACCTGTCCTGCAATAATAAATGAAAAATTAAAAGAGATGTAGTTTAAAATGGGATTTTTAACAATTATAAATTATATTGCAATGGGAGTAGGTTATCTTGTTTTGTTATTAGTGCTCATTCTCGCTTTGTGGTTGCTAATTGATACAATAAAGGAAAAAATGCAGAGAAAAAAATGGGAAAGGGAAAGAGCTGACAAGGAAAAGGCTGAGGAGATAGTTGCAAAAGAGAATGTACAGAGCGCTGAAAAAACAACTGCTGCAAGTCCTGCTTCAAATCCTGCTACAACTCAACAAAGTCAAACAACTCATCAAAATACTACACAAACGACTCAACAAACTAAACAAAATACAACGCAATCAACTACTACAGTACAAACAGGGAAAAAAGAAGAACCAACTGAAAATAAAGAAAATTTAGTTGATGAAAACGATAAAGTAAAGATGGTTGGTTAGGCTTTCAAAGTAAACCTCTTCTCAATCCTCAAAACATCACTTGATATTTTTATTTTTAATTTATCAAGAACCTTATCAAATAATGCATTAAAAGCTACATAAGAAATTGCTATTCCTGCTGCAAACAGCAATCTTTCATAGATAACTATGGGTATTAAAGCAATCCATTGGCCTGCTGTCATAGGAATTGTCCATATCCAGAATGCCCCTCCTACACTATGAGCAGTAAAAGTTGCTCCTAAGCTTCTTGATATTAAACTATTAGAATATTTTTGAGGTAATAATTTAGCAATTATTGGTATTGTCCAGAATAAAGAAAAAAACCATACTTCTCTGCCAACAGGATGTAAAACAAATGCTGCAATTGCAATTATAGGCACAATAATGCTCAAATTCTTCTTTTTAGTTCCAAAATAATATGCAGCAAAAATCATTGGACTTAATCTTAATAAATTAATTAAAGTTACTTCCTTTCCTACAATAAAAAAATCAATTAATTCCGCAATTAAAACAGCTAGAGCTCCAATTATAGATCCAAGAAAAGCACCTGCTATTGGTCCAAAGAACTGAAACAAAGTAAAGAACTGGTTATCAGCTCCCACTAAAGGAGAAAAATTTATTTGTTTTCCTATTAGAACCAAAACTGTAAATATTGCTATAAAAATAACTCTTTTCTTGGTAAATATTTTCTGTAAATCCATCCAAAATCACCGAAACAGATGTTTTAATTAGGATATATTTATAGTTTTCTTATTATGTACTCTTTGCCTTATCAGTCACACTTTCCTGTTGTTTTCTAATCTCTTCCTCATCTTCTGTTCCATAAGTCACTAGTATCTTATCATATTGCTGTATAATATAACCTTGTGAATTAAATATCTGCTGCCAGTTTGTTCCTTCTCTTTTTATAAAAACCTTAAACTCTGCATTACCTTTGTTGCAGTACTTATTGCCTGTATCCAATGTTAAACATTCACTATCAATACTCATTCCAAGTGTCTCAAACATATGGCCTATTGTCACACCAAGCGCATGTGTATGTACAACATCACCATCTCTGTTTTCAAAATGAACCAGATCGTCTTGCATTTGATATTTTGAAACACTGAAATCTATTGGGTTTCCCAGAATATATACTTTTATATCAGCATGTCTATGAGTAGAGCCTAATGGGCCAAAATTATTTTTTTCTGAACAACCATTTATTAATAAAATAGATATTATTGCTAAAATTAAAATTATAATATTTTTATTTTTCATTTAAACGTTTCAATTTCTTATGATATTAAAATCTTTTCATTGTATTAGAGTACACAAAAATAACAATTACATACTTAAACAAAAGATTTATAAGATTCATTAGCATTAATATCATAAAAATGGTAAAAGAAATAAATAAAAACGATAAAAAATACTTTCAATGCGAGAGTTGTGGATTTTTTTATAAAGATAAAGAATTGGCTGAAAAATGTCAAGCATATTGCGATGAGCATAATAGTTGTAGTTTAGAAATCACAAAGCATGCTGTTCAGATATAAATTTATTAATACATCTTAAGAATATGGTTTCAATTGAAGTAAACCTTTTATATAATAAAATCTTTTTTAAATTGAGGTGATTTAAATGAAAACAATAAGTGCAGAAGAATTGAAGAAAAAAATTGATGCAAAAGAAGATTTTATATTGGTAAATGTCTTGTCAAAAGATTCTTTTGAGGCAAGACATATCTCAACATCTATAAACATACCGGTGGATGAAATAGAAAATAGAGCTCCAAGTGAGCTGCCAGACAAAAATAAAGAAATAATTGTATATTGTGCAAGCACAGAATGCCAAGCTTCTCCACGAGTTGCAAAGAAACTAGAAGAACTTGGTTACACAAATGTAACTGATTATGAAGCTGGAGTTGCAGGATGGCAGGAAGCTAGGTATGAGTTAGAAGGAAGCGCTGTTTAATATTGAGTTCTAGTTTCTATTTATTTTTTACAAAGTCTAGGACACGTATATGCATTTATTAAAGGTAAGTCTTCAGAATGAAAACTAAATTTATTCAACTGCTTTTTCTTTTTTGTTACCCAAACTCAAAACACCAGCTCCTGAAAATATTAAAGAAACTGCCATTAAAGTTAATCCAAAATCCCTTACTCCAATTTCATTATAACCGACTGCAATAGTTATAGATAATAAATGCAAAGCTGCAATAAAAGCTATTATTCTAGTATACAATCCAATTAATAATAAAACCCCAATCATAATTTCAAAAATTCCATTTAAAGTTATAAAAAAATCAAGGCTAAAAGGCAGAATATAAGATAGCCAAGAAGGGATATAACCAAACCAATTTTCTGGATTAATAATTTCATCAATACCGAACCATAAGAGAACTAAAGCTAAAGATACTCTTATTACAACAGTTGCATAGTTTTTGTTATTAATTATGAAATTTTTTATTTTTTGCATTGGATTAGATTATTTTTATTATTAATTTGCCAATATTTTTAATTCATTAATTTTTTATTAATATATGTTTCATTATTTTATTATTGAATTTTTATTTTATTGTTACGCTTGTTGCGACTTATCTTTCTTATAAACTCTATATATAAAAAATATCCCTACCAAAAACATAACAACACTTAAAATCTGTCCCATAGTTAAGAAACCAATAATAAATCCTAATTGTGGATCTGGTTGTCTGAAGAATTCCACTATAAACCTTAAGACAGAGTACATAACAACAAATAACCAAAACATAAAGCCTTTTGGAAACTTTTTGTCTTTAATTGCCCACAATGTAAGGAATATTATAAAATTCTTGAATGATGCATAAATCTGGCTTGGGTGTCTAAAACCCTCTGCATCTGGAAATTTGAAAGACCATGGAACACTAGTTATCCTGCCATAAAGCTCTCCATTGGTAAAATTTCCTAATCTTCCAAAAGCTAACCCTAATGCTACTGGTATCACAGCAATATCTGCGATTTCATAAAAATCAATCTTTTTTTTCTTGGTAAAGTAAAATCCAGCTATAGCTGCTCCTATTAAACCACCATGAAAAGATAATCCACCATTCCACACAGCTATTATTTCAAAAGGATTGCTTAAGTAAAATGGTAAATTATAAATTAAAACATAAAAAATCCTAGCCCCTAAAATAATTCCTACAATAATGTAAAGAAGTAAATCTGCAATATCATCCTTAGTTATGCTCAATTCTTTCTTTTTTGCCAAATAAACCAATAAAAAATAAGTCATAACAAAGCCCAAAACAAAAAATAAACCGTAATACCTTATCTCAAAAGGTCCTAACCTTAATAAAACCGGATCTATATTATATATGAACATTTTTGACCAAAACATTTCATTATTTATATATTTTTATCATAATTTTAAAAACTTAATAATAAATGAACTTTAAATAGAGTTGCTATTGTAATAACAGAAAACTTTAAAAGCCAGCACAAATTTCATAGTCTAGTTCTTTAAAAATGGAATATACAAAATACGAGCATGCCAGGATAATAGGAGCTAGGGCCTTACAAATATCCCAAGGAGCTCCATTCATGATAAAGCTTTCTGAAAAAGACCTTGAAAAAATTGGTTATAATCCAATAGAGATAGCAAAAATGGAGTACAAGGAAGACCTTATTCCGATAGATATTAAAAGATCAATACCTGAAAAGAAGAAGTGATTGCATGGGAAGAATTAAGACTAAACTAATTAAAAGGGTAACCAAGCAGTTAGTGGCTGAGCATAAAGACGATTTTAGCGAGGATTACAATAAGAACAAAGAAGTTTTGAAAAAATATATCATCACAAAATCACCTAAAATAAGGAATGTTATTGCTGGCTATACAACAAGACTTATCAAGCAATCCAAAGAAAATAAACAAAAAAGAAGAATAAATACTGAAGATATTTCTAAGTTTTACTGAATTTTTCTTTTAACTTTTTTTCAACTATTTCCGGGACTAAGCCGTTTACATTACCGTTAAACATAGCCATCTCCTTAACTATGCTTGAATTTAGATAAACATAATCCTCCTTTGTCATGATAAATATTGTCTCTATCTCATTATCTACTACTCTATTCATTAATGCTCTCTGGAATTCAAATTCAAAATCAGAAACAGCTCTTAAGCCTCTAATTATTATTTTAGAGTTTTTGCTTTTTACATAGTTGAGTAATAAACCAGTGAATGAATCAACCTCAACATTTTTCAAATTTTTAACACATTCTTTTAGCATATCCATTCTTTCTTCTATTGTAAAGGTAGACTTTTTTCCGGGATTATCACCTACTGCAATAATTATCTTATCAAATATTTTTAAAGCTCTCTTAATTATGTCTATATGACCATTAGTTACGGGATCAAAGCTTCCGGGATAAACTGCAGTTTTCATATACGTAAGTATTAGTTATGGGTTTTTAAGGTTTTTGTTAGAACAACGTCATATAGTAAATTTCAATAGTTTTAAAAACAATTATTCCTATTTCTAAAATATATGAATAAAATCTTCAACAAACAACTCTTTGGCTGGAGTATATATGATTTGGCTAATACTGCTTTCTCTGCTCTATTTATTACATTCTTTTTTCCTGTCCTTATAACAGTATACCTTGGAGGAAATGAATTTCAATTAGGTTTGGCTATGGGGTTGTCAATGTTTTTAGCTGGAATCCTAGTTCCATTTTTAGGAGCTATATCTGATGCTATGGGAAAAAGAAAAATTTTTGTTTTAATATTTACACTAATTTGCGTAATTTTAACTGCTATAGTTGCGTATGTAAACCTCTTTTGGGCTTTAATTATAGGAACTTTAGCTGTTTTTGCTTTTCATGCAGCTATTGATGTTTATGATGCTATGCTTGTTAATATTTCTACCAGAAAGAATATTGCACGTGTTTCAGGATATGGTGTTGCTTTTGGTTATGCAGGAACAATCTTAAGCTTAATTATGGCATTTTTAATATTAAATTATTTTGGATGGGATACTAAACAGGGTACACAAGCAATTTTTCCGGCAACAGCTATTTTCTATATCTTATTTTCCATACTCTTTTTTGTTTTTGCTAAGGAGAAAGCTAATAAAATTGTAAAACCTATTTTTTCTTATATAAAAACAGCTTGGCAACAATTGATTTATACATTTAAAAACATTAAAAAAGAATCAGCTTTATGGACTTTTTTAATTGCATCTTTTCTCTATACAGATGGTATGAACACCGCAATCATATTTCTTTATTTATATGGAAGAGAAACTCTAGGTATCACTATTAGACAGTTTTTTCCCATTTTTGCATTAATGGCTGTTGCATCTGCTTTAGGTGCATTATTATTTGGCAAGTTTGGCGATAAACTAGGTCATAAAAAAACATTAATTACAATAATTTATGTTTGGATAGCAATAATTTTATTATTAATAATCAAAACAAATTTTTTAAATTATATTATTGCAGGAATCATTGGAGGTGCTGCTCTTGGTGGTATATGGACATTAACTAGGCCAATGCTGGTTGATCTTGCTCCAAAACATAAACTTGCAGAACTCTTTGGTTTCCAAGGCCTAACTGAAAAATTCTCTGGTGTTATAGGACCAATAGTATTTGGATTTTTGGTTGTAAGTTTTAATTTTACCATAGCTCTAAGTTCTCTATTGGTTTTTTTTGTTTTAGGGCTTGTTTTATTATCTAAAGTGAAGAAATAATTGTCTTAACTTGCCTTTCAGTCTCTTTTATAGTCTTATTATTATCCACAACAAAATCAGCATATTTTATTTTTTTATTTATAGGAATTTGAGATTTAATTATCTGCTCGATTTCTTTTTTTGAATATTTTTTATTTTTTAGAATTCTTTTAATTTGCTCTTTTTTATTGCATTTGACCACTATTATTTTGTCAACCAGATTCGTGGCTTTTGCTTCAATCAACAAAGGAGCATCAATTACAATATTTATTTTTTCATTAATTAATTTTTTGTTATAATTTTTATTAATTATTGTTTTTTTTATAATTGAATTTATTTCTTTTTTTATCGAATTAATTATTATTGGATGAGTTATTTCATTGAGGCTTTTTAATTTTTTAGAATCCTTGAATACAATTTTCTTTAATTGATCCCTATTTATTGTTCCAAACTCTTTTTTTATTTTATTTTTCAATAAATTATTTTTATTATAAATTCCATGATATAATTTATCAACATTAATGATTGTAAAACCATACTTCCTAAACATATTGGCAACAGTCGTTTTTCCTGAACCGAAAGTTCCTGTTATTCCGATTATCATTATACTTCAACAACCTTCTTCATCCCAATCTTTGCCAAAACATTCTTATGCATTCTCCTCAAAAACTCCACCCTGTCCTCAATCTTTAAAATATCAGTTATTCCCTGTGCAACTAAATTAAATGCAAAAGGACTTGGTATAGTAGTTGTAATTTCCTTTATCTTGATGTTTCCTTTTTCAATGCCTTCAATAACCTTTTGTGCATTATCAATATCCATCAAATCCTCTAAAACCTCTCTTCTTGCTTCTTTAAGTATGGAAAAATCAGGGCTTATCCTTTTTACTGCGTTGATTAAAATCATAGAGCTAACTTGTTGTCTGCCTACCCTTTTTGTATGCCCCTTGTAAGTTCTTAAAATCATTAAAGCTCTCATTGCGCAATGCCTAAAACGCCTCTTTAAGATTTCTGTCCTGTCAATCGCTGCATCAAGTACTTTTCTAAATTCCTTTGATTTTATAAGCTTGAAAGCATGCATAACATTGACTGATTTTTCAGAAGCAACATAAAATCCATTGTCATTTATACCTATTTCAACATCCCTATGCTGCGTCCTTGATATAGCGAATGCAACAGCCCTGCTTAAGCAATCATTAACTCTTCTTCCATATAAAGTATGGAAAATTGTATGTTTAATTCCTTGTTCATTTGTATAATGCTCTACTATTATTCTGCTATTAGAAGGAATTTCCGCATAATTAAACTGCTCAAAAAAATAGTTGTAAATTGAAAGAGAAGCATTCTTATCAACATAGACATATTCATTGATAAAATCAATTATTTCTTTTTTACTTTTACCTAAACAAAACTTTTCATTTAATAATTTTCTAAATCTACCAATTTCTAATGATAAGTCGAAACTTAAGGGAAGCATTTCCGAAAACCATGAAGGTACGTTTGGTGGCCTATTAGCTGATGCAGAAACCTGTGCAACCATGCCCCTGCTGAATTTAAATGTGTACACATTTCCCCCTAAAACAAAAACATCTCCTGGCCTTAATTTTTCAAGGAAAGCTTCTTCTATTGTACCTACCATGTAATCTCCTACTTTAACCCTAACAGATGTTTGATCCGGAATTGTGCCGATGTTTGTCATATACAAAACACGGGCTAATTTTCCCCTCTTGCCAATCATTCCGGTCTCTTCATCATACCATATCTTTGCATAAATATGTCTGTCTTCCAAAGAAATATATTTACCGGCTAGATATTCAATTATTTCATTAAAATCTTTTTTTGCTAATGTATTATAGCAATAAGAATTTTTAATTAGACTAAATAAATCCTTGATGTGTATTTTTTCTTGTATTGCAATTCCATAAATGTGCTGGGCTAAAACATCTAAAGCATTTCTAGGTATGTGTATTTTATCTATCTTTTTTTCAATTGCGCTCTTCAATATAACGGCACACTCAACCAAATCATCCCTGTCCAAAACAATAATCCTTCCTTTAGTGACGTCATGCAGCCTATGACCTGATCTTCCAATTCTTTGTAAGGCTCTGGCAACGGATTTTGGACTGCCAACGCAAATTACCAAATCAATAAAACCGATATCTATTCCTAATTCTAAGGATGTTGAGCATACTGCTACCTTTATTTTCCCATCTCTTAATCTATTTTCTAAGTCATGCCTGTGTGTTTTGCTTAAGCTTCCATGATGGGCCCCGATATTTTCTGCATAGAATCTTGGATATTTTTCTTTTAGGTTATGCACAACTCTTTCTGTTGCTGACCTTGTGTTCGTAAATATTAATGTTGTTTTATGAGATTGAATTAAATGATGTATTAAATTATACATTGCATTGTGCATATTTCCATGCTCTGTATCAATAAGATCAGGCACTGGACTCAATACTTTTAAATCCAATTTCTTAATAAATTGTACATCAACTATTTTGCATGGCCTTTCTATCTTGTCCTCATACCCTGCAAGATATTTTGCAATTTCATCTAATGGAGCTATAGTTGCGCTTAAGCCAATTCTTGACATTGACGGACTTAGCTTCTGCAATCTTTCTAAACTTAAAGATAAATGTGTTCCTCTCTTATTTTCAGCTAAAGCATGGACTTCATCTATTATGCACCATTGAACATCTTTCAAATGATCTACAAATTTAAATGAGGACAATACTATAGCAAGACTCTCTGGTGTTGTGATAAGAATATGCGGAGGATTTTTAAGCATCTTTGCCTTTTCTGATGCTTCTGTATCTCCTGTCCTTGATGCGACCCTTATGCCAAATTTTTTATTAGCAATCTCTTCCATTTCATTTAATGGATTGATTAAATTTATCTTAATGTCCTCAGATAACGCACGTAAAGGACTTATATACACGCAATAAATCTTATCTTCTAAAATTCCTTTCTCACTAGAATCAATTAATTCATTCAAAATTGAAAGAAATCCTGTCAATGTTTTTGTTGCTCCAGTTGGGGCTGAAATTAAAATATTATTCCTGCTATGAATTTCCATAACTCCATATAACTGTGGCAAAGAATATTCCTTAAATCTTGTAAAGAACCATTTCTTGACTATAGGATTAAGTATATGATTTATTTGCTCTGGCTTGTATGGTTTTTGCATTGTTTCTACCATAATAAATCACTCGTATTTTTCAGATAGGCGGCATTTATTTTCTATATTGTAAATAAATACTTATAAAATAATTGTTAACTATGTGAATATGCATTAGATATATAAAATTTATGACAAAGTTTTTAATTAACATTGTAAAAAGTATTAAAAAATGGATGCGGGAATTGACTTAGAGGCTTTGGTAGATGAGTATCAGGGTGATGCAATTAAGGGAGCAGGAATTGGGGTTGTTGATATTTCGAGAAATGATATATATAGATTTCCTGCCGAATGGACCAGGTCAGTTGTAACTGGAATTTACCCTAATTTTTATAACGGAGATGTTTATCCTAGGAAGCAGGAAGCAATTGGGATTGGTGAGTTTCTTTCAGATGCTAAAAATGCTGGATTAGAAGATGAGTATATTAGACCGATAAACAGTGTGCACGTAGCGAAAATTAGAAAAAGTTACACATCTTTAGAATCTTTGATCGATCCAATTGTAAAACGGTTTAATGCGGATCAAGAGATATTGGAAGAAGTTCTGGATAATCAATATATAAGAATATTAGTTGCTACAATTCCCACAGCTTACCAGAATATGCGGGTAATCCTAGCAGAAAATACCGGCATTTTCATTGGACAATTCGGGCAACAACTTAAAGAAAAAGGACTTGTAGATATTATTGAACAAGAACAATTACTGAAAAAAGCATGGACGAAATTAAGAGGAAATGCAAAGCCTGCATTATTCGAATATGAGGAACCAGAAGTAGAACAAGTTTACACTCATCCTCAAGAGTCTAAACTTCCCTTATATACCGAAGAAGAACTCAAAGAGCATAATGAAAAGATAAAACCGTTTGTGAACGAACTAATTAAAATGGCAAAATCTAGAATCACAACTGAAAATCCTTTAGAAGTTTCATTGGTATGGGATAGGGAAGCTTATGAAAGTGTCATTGAGAAGTTGGTGAATGAAAGAGTTATTGGGCATTTAGCAACCAAATCTGATGTTTCAACACAAGATATAGCAAAATTAAGCCTTGCCCAACTGGCAGAGTTTTTAGTATTGGACAGAGAAACATATGAGAGTACCATGATGGGTTTAGTTACAAGATTTAGTGTTTTACCAGGAAAAATAGATGATTTAAATCCAGTTAAATTAACTGCTTTGATTGTTTATACATTGCAAGAAAGAAGAGAGCAGGGAGAAATTTCTAAAACGGAATATTTAAAATTACTAGGTGAGGTCTTAGACCATTATAAGTTCATTCATACAATATCTAAAATATATTATGACCAGAGCGAAGGACCTTTAAGTTTTTTTAAGGATATTTTCCCAACAATGATTGAAAATAATGGGTATTCTCCAATGGAAAACGTCTTTCAAGATTTGGCTCGGGAAACTTCTCTGGATGAAAATATTACTCTAGACAGTAAAGATGAGGCAAAAATCATAATAAACTTGGCATTAAAGGATGTAGGAAGTTCTGATGAGAAAGGCCCTTTAAATTTATTTAGTTTTTTTAAAACTTGGGAAGGCTCAAAACAATTTTTGTACTACGGTGGGGATGATTCTGGGGAGCAGATCAAAGAAGTCGTGTGGCGCACCATCCCAAGATTAATCGAAGCAAAAGGATATATAAGTGTTGAGACTGCAATCAATTCTAACGTCAGACCTTATAAAAGAGAAGTTATAATTGCAGCAAAAGATAGGGAAAAAGGCAATCTTAGATATACAGAAGTTTTTGAAAATACTACACAAGGAGATCTAGTTTATGTTGTTCCGGGAAATGAAAAACAATTTGTAGATCATCTTCATGAATTGGCAAATGAACATTATCAACAATTTCGCCTGCAGAGAAGAAAACAATATAGGGAACAAAGAGACCTAACTTCGGCAGTTGAATATCAAACACAGCCTATAGTAACAGCAACCAGATTGAGTAATGTTATAAAAGATGAAGTTCCTGAAAAGTTGGAAGAAACTGTATCTGAAGAATTAATTGATGGGACATTATCAGAAAATAAACGATCTGAATTTTATGGTATTCAGAAAACTTATCACTCAACTCTTCATGTTCCAAGCAAAAAAAGAACTCCAAATAGGGTAAGGAACTCGTTTCATAACTCGACAAATAGATACGCTTCATTCTTAGAGCGAAATCCAGAATCAATTGAAGAATTTGAACCAGAAGTTAGAAGAGATATTAGTTATGGAGAGGAATTTATAAGGAAATTACCCAAACAACCTAAGGATTTTATTAACGGATTTGAAAGTCAATTGGACAAGATTAGAGTATATTTACCTGATGAAGTACAGCAACAAAAAGATAATTCAACAGGAGTTATAGGATTTTTTTCTAAGTTAATGGGAAGATAAAGCAGTATCGGACTAAAGAGTGTATTAAGGAAATGTCGTCAAGAACCCCCGAATAAATTCTGGGGCACGAATACCTAGCCCGCGAAGCTTAATAGAGTTGTTTGCTGTTTATCTTCTCTTTTTTGACCTTGTTTCGCGACATATTCTTTGTGATCATCAAATGTTCTTCTTCCATAACTCTCAAAGTAATAGCCGGGACTCCAGAAATGCCCTTTTGTGAATAAGTAAAAGTCTTTACCTTTTCCTATGATGTTGGTGTAATCTCTATCTCTTAGCCATGGAAATGCTTTGAAGATTTCTCTTGAGGAATAGCCTTTGATTGCTTTTAGTATTTCCCATAATTTTGTATCTGGTCCAAATGTAACCAGGATGTGTGCATGGTCTATGTCCATGCCAACCTCATCTAGGGTAAATTTGAGTTTTTTACTATGTATCTCTGCCGCTTCTATTATTTTATTTTCGCAAAATATTTTAAGGGGTTTGTGTTTGAATATCTTATGCCTATACATCGTACTGAAGTTAATCCCTACAGATATTGCTCCTTTGCTAGAGCTATAGCTACTAATTTCCATGCTTATCACCTGGTTTTTTAGTGCTACTGCCTTTTCAACTAAGCTCTGGAAAAAGAGCTTAGTGCAGTAGCCTAAAGGATTCTGAGAAAAAGTTGAATTTAATCTTTATGCACCGTTTAAAAACGGTGGCAATACTATTCTAGTATAACTGGCGTTATATGTCCTCTTTCCATCTTGCCTAAAGTGGTTTTGCAACAAAAACCAACGGAAATTAAAAATTTCCTGGGTATTTGAAAATCTTCGATTTTCAAAACCAGCAGAAATCTAAGATTTCTTGGGTATTTGAAAATCTTCGATTTTCAAAACCTTTATAAAACGCAAAAACATACTCCTAATGGGCTAGGCTGGTGCGTTGGTCCTGCATTGCAACTCTAAACGGACCTCATGAGAGAGCTGAAGCTTGGAAAGAGGCATTTGTTTAGCGAGTGGTCTTGATTTTAACGTTGAGGTTCTGTCCTCTTGGACCGTTTCTTTTGGGAAACTGGTCAGGATGGGAACATAGCAGCCATTACCTTTGGATATGGTGCTTAGAGGGTAGCGGAACTGAGGAGAGATCAAGGTAAGCTGCTTTGCTTTATTAATGTCCATTTCTGAGCGTGCCCACTTTATTTTTCTAACTAAATATAATAAAATACAAAAGAAAAAAGAAAAAAAGCTTTATTCAACAGTTATCTTTCCGCCAACTGTTGCATAAGCTAAATTCCACCAAAAGTCATATTCTCCAGGCTCTGTAAATTCCACCTCAGCTTGCTGTCCGGGACTTAGCCTAGGAGTTGCAAAGTTTCTCCCATCCTTAAATACTATTATAACCATTGTTTTACTGTCATCATTAAAGAATGTTACTGAACTTCCTGCGCTAATTGTCAATGTATCAGGGTCAAAACCACCAGCCCCAACATATCTTATATCATATGAATCTCCTTCTGGTACGGCAACTACAGCTCCTGTTCCCTCTGCTTCAGTCGCTGGTTCAGGTTCTGCCTCAGCCTCAACTTCTGGCTCAGGTTCAGCCTCTGGCACAGGACTCGGTTCTGGTGCGCTAGGTTGTGCTGCTGGTTCTGCAACAGGTTGCTGAGCACAAGCACTTACAAATACCATCAAAACAAGAACTATTCCAGAAAACAATTTCATTTGTTTAAAACTTTTAAAACCTTGAAAAATTTTTAAATTTTTCATTGTTATAAACACCTCACATAGTTTTTTATTAAATTTTATTGATTATTTTACTCTTAACATACTTATTTAAATATTTTTGCTTTTTTCAAGTTGTAAAATCCTTTTCACAGCAGAAATAGCAACCTCAATCTGATTTTTGTTTGGCTCTTTAGTAGTAATTTTCTGCATAAGTAATCCTGGAAAAATAAAAATTTTCATTATAGGATTATTCTCAAATTTAGCACTGAATTTAAGGAATTCATAAGAAATGCCCGCAATTAAAGGTAGCAGGGAAATCCTAATCAAAAATAATATAACTCTTCTTAGAAAGGTATTTATGTCTAATAGTTGAGGGAATAGAGCTAAGATAAGAGGGGTTATTATTGAGAATGTAAGTATGGCTATAACCAATACAATCATTATAAATGCAGTACCGCATCTTGGGTGCAAAGTAGAAAACTTTTTTACATTATTTACATCTAGCTTTTTTCCTTTCTCATAACAATGTATTGACATGTGCTCTGCTCCATGATACTGGAACAAGATCCTGACATCCTTCATGAGTGAAATTATAATAATGTACAAAAGAAATAAACCTATACGAATTATGCCATCTATTAAATTAAACATTAAAGGTTTAGTTTCTTCATAAAAACCAATAAAATTGGTGGCAATATAAGGTAAAATAATAAATATTCCTACACCAAATAATATGGCAAAAATAAAACTTAAAGTCATCTCTTTTTTGCTTATCTTTTCATCTTTCTCAAGCTGCTGATCAGCAGACCACATTAAAGATTTCATGCCGATAACTAACATATCAATTAAATTATAGAAACCCCTTACAACTGGTAATTTGTAGAATTTTCCCTTTCTTTGCTTTATCTTGTCCTTTTTTGTAATTATTTTCTTATTTTTTCTTACTGCAACAACATTATAATTTTTGCCTCTGATCATTACTCCTTCTATTACCGCTTGTCCGCCGATGTTCAGTTTTTTGGGCATTTTTTTATTGAATTTTAATTCATTTAAATTATTTTGTATTATTAAGATTTTAAAAATTGTATTTTTATTTATTAAGAGTTGTTATTGTATTTAAAAAACAAAAATTTAATAATAATGGATAATACTAATTTGCAAAATGAAATGTCCTTATTGTAATTTTGAAGAAACTCAGGTGATTGATACTCGCGATACTGAAAATTTAGAGTCTACTAGGAGAAGGAGAGAATGCATAAAATGCAAAAAACGCTTTACTACTTATGAAAGGGTTGAGGAAGCGGATATTGTTGTTGTGAAAAAAGATGGTAAGAGAGAAAGGTTTGAAAGGCAAAAACTTCTGAATGGTATTATCAAGGCTTGTGAAAAAAGATCCATTCCACTGGAAAAAATTGAAAAATTAGTAGATGCTATCGAGTCTGATTTAAGGAAGCGTGATTCTGTTGAGATTGACAGCAAAACCATCGGTAGAATTACAATGAGGAAATTAAGGTCTTTGGACAAAGTTGCTTTTTTAAGGTTTGCCTCTGTTTATTTGGAATTTGAGGATATAGCAAGATTTGAGGAAGAATTGGACAAATTGCAGAAAAAATAGTACAATAAATAAAATTCAATAGCAAATTACAATTATAACAATAAAATTTTAAAAATAATAATAAAATTAAAAATTGAGTAAAATAATAAAAAATGATAATAGGCCTTACAGGAAAAAATGCAGCAGGAAAGGGGGAACTCGCAAACCATCTTAAAAGCAAAGGCTTTGTCTACTTATCTTTAAGTGATGCTTTAAGGGGTGAAGCTACAAAGCAGGGGCTTGACCACTCAAGGGACACCTTAATCAGACTCGGGACTGAAATGAGGGAAAAGTTTGGCAATGGAATTCTTGCAAAAAGAATTAATGAGAAAATCAAGCAAAATAAAGGGAATTTTGTTGTGGACAGCATCAGGAATCCAGGAGAGGTTGAGGAGCTGAGGAAAAATGATGGCTTTATTCTTATTGGAGTCCATACAGATGCTAAAATAAGGTTTGAGAGGCTCATGAAGAGAAAAAGAGTTGGTGATTCACGAACATTTGAAGAATTTATGGAGCATGAAAAAAGAGAAAATAACAATGGAGGCTCCGGACAGCAGCTTGACAAATGCCTTGAAATGGCAGATAAGATCATTGACAGCAATGATACAATTGAAGAAGCGAATAATGACCTTGATTCTTATATGGATTCATTAAAGGAGCAAGATTAAAGAAAATCAGTAAAATATAATAATAAAGCAAAGTTTCTCAATAAAAAATGCCAAGAGTACGCTGGGAAGAATATTTCATGAATATAGCAAAAGAAGTTGCTACTAGAAGCACTTGTGACCGAAAACATATAGGTTCTGTTATTGTTAAAGATAAAACAATCTTATCCACTGGCTATAATGGCAGCATTCGCGGCATGCCACATTGTGATGAAGCTGGGCATATAATGGAAAATGATCATTGTGTTGCTACAATACATGCAGAAGCTAATGCTATTTTACAAGCTGCTAAAAATGGTGTTATGATCGATAAGGCAGAGGTTTACATAACTGCAAGCCCCTGCTGGCCTTGTTTCAAGATGTTAGCCAACGCCGGAATTAAAAAAATTTATTATGGAGAGTTCTACAGAGATGAAAGAATATTTGATGTTGCCAAGAAATTAGGCATTGAACTTACGCATATAAAGGTTGATCAGAGTAAATTATGACCAAATATATTTCTTCCATCCCTTATTGGCATAACCAAAATTGAATTCTCTTGGATGGAAAATTTCAGCAAGAATTTTTAAAGAGTCTACAATCCGTGGTCCAGGTCTGTTAAAGTATTGGTTGCCATCAACGACATACACATTGCAGTTTTTAACAGCTTTCAATTTTGCCCAGATTTTTTTCTTTGTTAATGTCTGCATCTCTTCTAAGGTCTTCTTAATATCGAAACCACATGGCATGATAACAATCAGATCAGGATCTTCTTTCATAAACTCTTCCAATTTTATCCATGGTGAATGTTTACCTGCAGTGCCAAACAAATTTTTTCCTCCAGCCATCTCCACCAATTCCGGTACCCAATTACCAGCAGCCATCAAAGGCTCAATCCATTCGATGCAGCCAATTGTTAGTTTTGGCAGCTTTCGGGATTTGTTTTCTATATATCGCATACTAAGTTGCATCTTCCTAATGAAATCCTTGCCTCGTTTGGGAACATCTAATGCAGAAGATACATTCAAGATATCTTTTAATATATCTGCGATTGTACTTGACTCCAAGGAAACAATATGCGGTTTTGATTCAACAAATTCGCAAATTGCTTTCTCCACATCCTTCAAGCTAACTGCACAAACTTCACATTGGGACTGGGTAACGATAAGAGTAGGTTGCAGCTCCTTTAGCTTATCCACATCCACCTTATATACAGACAGTGCTTTTTCAAGGATTGCCTTTATTCTGTGGTCAATTTCCACACTTGTTGCGTTAGTATCGATTTTAGGTTCTGTGCAGACAGGTAAACGTTGCACTGATAACGGATAGTCACATTCATGAGAACGTCCAACTAAACAATCTTCAAAACCAAGTGCACAAATAATCTCTGTTGCGCTTGGAATCAATGAAATTATTCTATGCATACACTTTCCATCATTTGATTCTATATAAAAGTTGTTGAAAAATATTGCTAGTATAAACCATCCAATTTCTCAATAGTTTCTTTCTCTAATTTAATATCTGCAGCCTTAATATTCTCTAATAAATGTTCTTTATTTTGTGTTCCAGGTATTGGAATAGCCGTTTCCCATTTTGTTGTTATCCATGATAAAGCAACTTGACTTGGAGTTAAGTTTAATTCTTTAGAAATATCATTTAATTTTTCATTTTGCAACAGCTTTCCACTGCTTAAAGGAAAATAAGGCAAAAATGCAATTTTATTTTCTGTTAAATAGGGTAAAAGTTCTTGTTCATCTCCCTTAAAGGATAAACTAAAATGGTTTTCTACACTTACTACTTTGATAAGTTTTTGTGCTTCTTTTAATTGTTCCAAAGAAAAATTACTGACTCCAATATTCTTTACTAATCCTTGTTCTTGCAATTCTTTAAATGCTTGTAAACTTTCTTTGAATGGAACTCTATGATCAGGTGCATGTAACATATACAATTCAATTTGTTTTATTCCTAATCTCTCTAAAGAACCTTCAATTGCCTTTTTAATATGTTCTGGTCTTCCATCAGTATCCCAACCATAACCACCTGGTCTAGTGCAGCCAGCCTTAGTAGCTATTATAATTTTTTCTTTTTGTTCAATAGAAAGTGCTTTACCAATTAAGGTTTCATTCCTCCCCAAACCATAAACATCTGCTGTATCAATCAAATTAACTCCAGAATCAACAGCAAATTTGAAAAGCTCAATTGCATCTTCCTCTTTAGCCTTTGGCTCATACTCATCCACAGCCATTGCCCCTAATCCTATGCCCAAAACTTCCCTTCCTGCTATGGTTCTCGTTTGCATATAACAAAAGTGATATGTAGTAATTTATAATTTTGTTGGTTTAATGAATAGTATTGTGATTGAAAAACGTCATATAACATTTCAGGCTGTCCCACAATTCATAAAATATAAATACTAGTTCTCGTCTAAAAATAGCATAATTGTCGTCTAAAAAAGAGGTGATAAAATGGCATACATAAATTCTTACAAAGACCAGAACTGGCTAATACCACGATCAATTCGCGATATGATTCCCAAGAATCATATCTGTTACTTAGTAGAGGACTTTGTTTATTCTTTGGATTTCTCCAATTTTGA
>JADFLA010000017.1 GCA_022564635.1 Nanobdellota archaeon
AAATTACAAGTTCTGGAAGCAAGTCAATATATTTTTTTACTTTAGTCTTGTCCATTCTATTATACTAAAGAAACCGAATAATATATTATTTAAGCGGAGCAAGACAATATTACACCTGTGAGGAATATTGCCGGCTCCTGAGAGAAAATGAATTCGTCCACCATGACCTTTCTTACGGTATTCCATTTATAGATGATTCCGTCGATTTCGTTTATTCATCTCATTTTCTAGAACACTTACACCGTGAAGAGGCTTTATATTTGCTGAATGAAAGTTATAGAGTCCTTAAACCCGGAGGTACCGTTCGTATTTGCGTCCCCGACCTGGCTTACGCAATCAGGCTTTATAGTGAAGGCGAAAAAGAAAAGATGCTAAACAGCTATTTTTTTGTTGAACCAAATGGTAGTCATTATGCCCGCCACAAATACATGTATGATTTTCAAATTATGAAACAAACTTTGGTCGAAGCGGGATTTGAGAACATTGTGCGCTGTAAATACCAGCAAGGCCTAACCCCAAACCTGGACAAACTTGACAACCGACCTGAAGAGACTCTGTTTGTCGAGGCAAAAAAAATTTCAAACAAATAAAGTCAAAGTATAATATGTATATACCAAAATGAAAATAACAAACGGCAAAATTTACGAAACTGTCAAGGAAGCTGTAGGAGAAGACAGCTTAAAGGTAGTTGAATTTCTTAAAGACAAGAAGAATATTTCTGATTTCAAGATAGCAGAGAAGGTAAATACAGATATACATGAAATTAGGAACATTCTTTACAGGCTTTACAACCATAATTTAGTTTCTTACTACCGAAAAAAGGACAGGCAGAAAGGATGGTACATAAGCTATTGGACATTTAACAAGAAAAGAATTAAGGATTTAATGAAGAATCTTTATTTTTCTAAGATTGAGAAATTCACAGGAAGACTTGAGGTGGAAGTAGCAAATAGAGGTAACTTTTATCTTTGCCCAAATGCTTGCGTTAGAGCTAATTTTGAAAAAGCAACAGATTTTGGGTTTAAGTGCCCTGAATGCGGAGTTGTATTAAATCATCAAGATAATGAGAAAACTATTGAATTCTTACAAAACAAAATTAAAGAACTGCACAAGACAAATGGATTTGCCAAGATGGGTAATGGGTTTAAGATAGGTAATGGTTTTGGTAATGGATATTCTGTTGTTATGAATGGTAATGGGCATAATGTAGGTAATGGTTTTAAGAAAGCTAAGAGTTCTAGGAAAAAACGTTAGTTTAATGATTTCTTTATTTTAGCAACAAAAAACCCCTCAGTATCATTATCCTAAGGCCAGATTCTTAAGCATTTTTTTACTTCTTCAATAGACTTCTTTTTACAATCATAAAACCAAAACATTTAAATAATATTACGTATTTTTACGTAATATGATAGAATTAATTAGCAAAATAAGCAAAGGAACGAAAATGGATCAAATTTACATTTCAAAAGAAAGGCTACCCGGTTTTGAAGTAGGTACAACCGTGCTAATCAAACCAATAATTGAAAAAATGAAGACAAAGCCACTCTATTATAATATAAGCAATATAGAACCAACAAAAGTCATAATAATTGAAGAAATTTTGAATTATTTTGAATATATAGACAATGTAATCATTACTGGTTCGTTCTTGGAAAAGGGCTTTGATTTTGAGGATATTGATGTTATATTAATAACAGATAAAAAAATAGATAATAGTAATACTGAAATACGTTTTAAAAAAAGATTTGGAATTAATGTTCACATTATTTCTATGGATTTTAAAACTCTTCTTAAAGGTATAAACACAGATCCTTTATTCCAACTGATGCTAAGTAAATTCGTTTCTAAGAAAAGAGTTATATTCAAAACCAAGAATAAGATAAATTACAAACTATTGGATTTGCATTTATTGAAAAGTAAAGCATTAATAGATAATTTTGATTTTTTAGCAGGCAAAGAAAAATACAAAATGACAAGAAATTTATTTGCAATATCGCTTTTTATGGACAATAAGAAAATAAATACAGAAGTCATTGACAATAAAATTAATGAGCATTTTGGAAAAAATACAGTTAAAAATATTAAAGAAAATTTAGTAGAAAAAGATTTTCTTAATAAATACAAAAGTTCGTATAATAGGATTTTTAATAAAATATTGGATGGAATAAAAAATGGTTCAAAACAGAAATAAACTGATTGATTTATTCATAGGCAACACATCAAATGCTGTAGTGCATAAGATTTTAGAGGAAGCTATTGATGATGAAGTTATTAGAAAATATTATGATAAAGAATTTTTAAATTCTATAGAGATAGCAAAAACGTATAGAGAAAAAATTAACCCTGTAAATGGACCACTACCAGAAAAGGGTATAGACAATATAAAGAATAAAATAATTAGTAATGTAACTAATGATCTGAATATAAGGGTTTCAAAGAGTTATGAAAATATTAAATTTGATTTAATAGAAAGTACTGTAAATAAAATGTTAATTGAAATGAAAGTAATAAATAATTAAATTTTTCGAAGCTTTGCAACAAAAAACCTCTGTCACTTCGCTACGCTTCGTTCCTCGAGTTTCGTTCGTTGCTTATCTATTTTTTATAATTTTGGCAACGAAGAAACCTTCAGTATCATTATCTTGAGGCCAAATTCTCAAGCATTTTTTAATTTCTCCATTATATTTATTATTTTCAAACTCTAAGATTGGTTCACTTCTTTTAATGTTGCTTAATCTTATTTCCTCTAATTCAGCATTTTCATATTTATTCAATAGAAAATCAACTACTGCTTCGTTTTCTTCTGGTTCTAGGCTACAAGTAGAGTAAACTAAGGTTCCATTTTGTTTTAATATGTTAAATGCGGTTTCTATGAGTTGTTTTTGTGTTATACTCAATCTTTTTACCATATTTGGATTCCAGATTCTCAATGTTTTTAGAGATTTTCTTATGGTTCCTGTACCGGAACAAGGTGCATCTACCAAAATTTTATCAAACTCAATATTTGATTTTTTGAACCACTGACCTTGCATTAGGGTAATGATACAATTAGTAATTCCGCATCTTTGAATGTTTAAACTTAAAGGCTTAATTCTTTTGGTGGTGTAGTCATTTGCAATTAAAAGGCCTTTATTTTTCATTATTGAAGCTAATTGAGTAGTTTTGCTACCTGGAGAAGCTGCCATATCTAAAACAATATCATTTTCCTTTGGCTCTAAAACTATAGGTGGGATCATAGAAGCAGCTTCTTGTGTATAGAAATAGCCCAAAGGATGTTCAATTAAATTTCCTATATCTCTTCTTTCTTTCTTTATGTGCTCAATGTAAAAACCTTCATTACACCAAGGTATTTGCTCTAAAGCCCAGTTTTTTTCTAATCTCTTTTTTAAATCATTTATGGATATTTTTATTGTGTTGACTCTGATTGATCTTCTAAGAAATGATAATGAGTATTTTTTAAATTCATTAAAGTTGGTTAATTTTTCATATCTTTCTATGAATCTTTCTTTAAATTCTATATGTTCTGAATTGGGAATTTCTGTTGGCATAAGGGTAGAAAATAGAGGTCTTAATTTAAATGTTGTTGAAATTTAAATATTTCCGTTATGGTAAAATTTAAAAAATAAACAATTTATCCAATAAAAATGTATTACCCAAAAGCTGAATATGTTTTCCAAATTCGTGAAGAACAGAGACAATTACATCGGGATTTAATAAGAGGAGGAATAACTGTTGAAGAATATTTGGGAAGAGACCATGAAATAGATGAACTTTATGCAGGTGTTGGAGAAGTTTGTGAATCATTTGAACAATTAGAGAGAAGACTTCGTATATTTATGGATAGTGAATATGTAAGAAACAACATTGACATTGCAAGAAAGTATGCCGCACTTGGTGAGATACATGGAATGGGATTGAGAATTGTATATATCAAATATGATGATTCAAGCTTAGTACCCTTGGATAGACCTGAATATGGTTCCCAGAATGTTGTCAGGAATCAGCTTATCCATGATACTCCAGAGGGTATAATATACCAGTATCCAAATTTTGGAGAGAAAGCTAAAAACTGGAAACTGAGACAAATAATAGAATTTAATGAGAAAGTAGATAAATTATCTGATTCCAGTGATTCTGATGAGACAAATGGATAATTCTTGGATTAGTCAATTAATTTTGACATATAAGGACCATCATGTTTATATCCTAATTTAGCAAAATATTGTTTAGCTCCGACTCCAGCTATTACAACAACCTTATTTTTATTATTATTTAAAGCAATATCCTCTGCTTTTTTTAATAGTTTTTTTCCAATTCCTCTGTGTTGAAAGCTATCTTTTGATATTTTTCCAATTGATACAGCTAATGAATATACATGCAGTTCCCTAATTAAAGCTGAATCATTTGTTATTTCTTGTCTTAAAGATTGGGAAGGAAATCTTAACCTGCAATAACCAAACAAAACATCATTTTCTGGATCTTCTGCTGCAATAAAATGTTCTTTTCCTTTGGATGCTTCATATTCTGTTATTATTATTTTTAAATTATTTAGATTTATATCCTTATTTATTGAATTAAATCCTGCTTCCCTGCATCTTATGCATCTGCATTTTATTCCTTTTTCTTTGCATATTTTTTCAACGTATTGTCTTAAATTGGTTCTGTCTACGCCTGCTGATGTTACATTGGTAGGTATATCGCGTTGAACGCGCATGAGTCTGATCCATTCAGGTATATATTTTTTCATTTCTGCAATCAATTCAGCTGCCTGTTTTGTTGTTAGTGGTGTAAATTTACCAGATTTCCAATCATCATAAAGCTTTGTTCCCTGCATGACCATGCAAGGATAGATTTTCAACATATCTGGCT
Source organism: Nanobdellota archaeon (assembly GCA_022564635.1). Lineage (GTDB taxonomy): Archaea > Nanobdellota > Nanobdellia > Woesearchaeales > GW2011-AR4 > JACPJP01. The sequence goes on from JADFLA010000017.1 coordinate 4,870, forward strand.
TGTAATCTGGATTTGCAAAAAGTTCTCTTAATCCTTTTTGATCCATTTCTTTTGTTGTATATGGCAAACCTGGCATGTAATGAGCATTTATCTTAAATCCCAAATCTTTCAAAATTCTTATTGAATCAATATTATCTTGGACTGTGTTATCACGATTAGTTTTTTCAAGAACTTCATTGTATATACTTTGTATTCCAATCTCAACACGAGTGCATCCAAGCTTTAACATCTGGTTTGCATGAATTAGTTTTCCATAATCGCTCTTTGTCTCTATTGTTAATCCTACACATCTTATTCTTGCAGTTTCATTTTCTTTTTGAACTTGTTCTAAAGAAATATTTGGATTGTTTTGTTCATTGACTTTATTCAGAACTATTTTCATTGCTACTATATTTGCATTAGAATTATTTTTATTATTATTTTTCAATACCGGATTTTCATTATTATAATTATTTTCATTAAATTTTGTTATTTTATCATAAATTAATTTTTCATTGTCTTTTATTCTATTATTTTTATTATTAATCAGTTTTGCATCGTTGGTTATTAGTTTTTCGTCAATATTGTTAAAAAATAAATCAATAATCTTGTTTAATACTTCTTTATTGCTCAAATCCAAATTTTTAATAAAATATAATTTTTTTTGTATTCTTTCTGTCCTTTCCTTATTTTCTATATTTGCAGGCATTTCGAAGAATTTGTTGAATTTATTCATATCTATTTTGTCTTTATCATAAAACAATCTTGAAAAATCATTCATTGCTTTTAACAAATATTTAACAAAATAATCTTGGTATGTATGTGGAGAGAATGGGAATGTTCCTCCTTGCAATATGACCTCACATTTTTCTGGAACTGAATTCATAGCGACATAATGCTCTAACCTATTAAAAACTCCAAGGTATGGATCATAATGGTTTCTTATTGCTCTTCTGGTGCTTGGCTCTTTGCCCGTATAGCTCTGAGGAACATCTCCAAATGGACTTCCAGGACCGCCAGGACAGTAAGTGCAGGGTCCTATGCCTTTGATTGTATGCGGGCATGGATAAGGATCTGTCATCAAGGCAATTGGCGCAACACCAGAAATTGTTCTTACTGGCTTCATTGATAAGATTTTCTTGAATACCTTTCTATCTTCTTCAGATGCTATAGAAGCGATAGTAGCATTTTTTGGAATTTCATTGTATTTCAACCTATGAAGAACTTGCATCTTAATGCTGTTAAATTTCCTCAAATCGTTGACCTTATTTTTCTTTGCTTCATCCAATATTTCTTTGCAGATTTGTTTTAGTTGCATAACTAAGGGTTAGATAGGCCTGTTTATAAAGCTTAATGGTCGATTTTTAATTTAAAAGAAGTTACTATTAACTAATGATTATAAAAGAAAGGTTTATAAACCATATTTTATTCCGTATATTTATGATTAATAAAAAACCAATGGATATTCAACATAATTTAATGCAGTATTTTTTCGATTTAGGTTATTCTGTAGAAGAAGTTCCATATAAAGATGGAGATAACACATTTGGCCTAAAGATTAAAAAGCCAATTGGAACATTATCAGGATTAGAAGCGAAAGTTCAATTAAATCCTGAACCAGAAGATGTTGAAAAATCTCCAATAGGAAATCCGTATGTAAGTGAACTCACAATATATGGGTATGAGGATGGGGCTGTATATAGTCATAATGGTAATGGTAGACTTCACAATGAGGAGGAATCGGTATTTGAAACTAAACATCGTGATTTTGATGCTCAAAGGATAACCCTATTATATACATTTTTCCAAATAGATCCAATGGATCCAACAAGAGTGGTGGTGGATAAATTAACAGAAAATCCTGTTGCGAAACAAATGTATGATGATGTACAAAAAGTTACATTATCACTTAATCAATAACCAATTTCCTCATTCCTAGTTCTCAAATATTTAGATAATTCAATTATTATTGCTCCAATGCTAGACAAAGCAACTATTACTAAAAATTCTGCAAATGTTATTGGAACCATATCCAAATAACTCCCAAATGAAGGTATGAAAATTGATCCTGCAACAAAGGCAAATGAACTCAAAACAGCTAATATTAACCACTTATTTTTGAATAATCCTACTTTTATTGCAGGATATATTGTTGAGCGGCAAGCAAAAGCCTGATATAATTCAAACATTGCTACTGTCAAGAAAACTGCAGTTTGGGCTTGTATTAAATTGTTGTTAATAAAGTTAAAATAATAAAAAACAGATAATGCAACTATTATTAAAGCGGCCGGGTAATAAATAAGGAAGGGTTTAAGGTCGTGATATATTGGCTCTTTCTGCTTTCTGGGCTTTCTTGACATAGCATTTGGTTCATAAGGATCTGAGCTTAAAGCTACAGCCGGCAGACCGTCTGTAACTAAATTAATCAATAATATTTGTGTAGCAGTCATAGGCAATGGCCAGCCAAATATGATGCTTAATAAGATTATTAAAACTTCTCCAATATTACCAGAAATTAGATAGCTAAAGTATTTTCTTATATTGTCATAAACTCCTCTGCCTTCTTCTACTGCATTTACAATAGATGCAAAATTGTCATCCAGTAATATCATATCGGAGGCTTCTTTGGCAACATCAGTTCCGGTAATGCCCATTGCTATACCTATGTCAGCTTTTTTCAATGCAGGAGCATCATTTACACCATCCCCGGTCATAGCTACTACATGACCTTTTTTCTTTAAAGCATTTACAATCTTAATTTTATGTTCTGGGTTTACACGGGCATAAATAACAATGTCATCAACATGCTTTACTAGATCTTTATCTTTTATCTTTTCTAAATCTGCACCAGTAATAGACCTACCTTCTATGCCTATCTCTTTTGCAACTGATTTTGCTGTTATCTCATGGTCACCAGTTATTACAACTATCTTAATGCCTGCTTTTTGACACTTTTTAATTGCTTCCTTAACTTCTTCCCTAGGCGGGTCCATCATCGCCTGCAGACCAACAAAAATAAGGTTTTTTTCTGCTCTTTTTTTATCTAGAACTGTTTTATACGCAAAACCTAGAACTCTTAAAGCATTGTTTGCGAAATTTATATTTATTTCAAGAATTTCTTTTTTTCTTTTTTCTGTTAATTTCTTTATTCTTCCATTTTCATAAATAGAGTTGCACAACTTAAGCACAACCTCTGGAGCACCCTTAACATATGCTACATTACTATCATTAATATTATGCATAGTGGTCATTATTTTTCTTTCAGAAGTAAATGGAATTTCATCTTTTCTAGAATATTTTTTTTGTAGTAAATCACGGTTAATACCTGCTTTTGCAGCACTTACTAGTAAAGCAGCTTCAGTTGGATCGCCAATCACATTTTTATCATCGAAAGAAGCATCGTTATTTAATACACCAATTTTTAATAATAATTCTATCTCCTTTGCATTTATTTTTTTGTCATTAAATAAAAATTGTCCTTTTGTTTCATAACCAGAGCCTGTAACATCAATGATTTTTCCATTTGCGTATATTTTTTTAACAGTCATCTCATTTTTTGTTAATGTTCCAGTTTTATCTGTACAAATTACTGTAGTTGAACCTAATGTTTCTACAGAAGGAAGTTTGCGGTTCAAAGCATTTCTCTTGACCATTCTTTTGATACCTATAGCTAGGCCTATAGTCACAACTGCTGGCAATCCTTCTGGTATGGCTGCAACTGCAAGCGCTATTGCTGTCAGAAAAAATTCTCTAGAACCTATTAGAAATTCAATAAATTCAAAAGATAATAAATGATTCAATATTATAGGATTCTTAAACAATTGGGCCATAAAAACTATGACACTTATTATTATTACTACTATACCTATCTTTTTTCCCAATACATTCATATTTTTTTGAAGTGGCGTAAGTTCTGCTTCAACTCCTTCTATTAAAGTTGCAATTTTACCAATTTCTGTTTGCATTCCAGTTGCTGTTACCGCTGCTTTTCCCTTACCGCTTGTCACAATAGTTCCAGAAAAAGCCAAGTTAATCCTATCAGCCAATGGTGTTTTTTCAGACAGAACTTTTAATTCCTTTTTAACAGGTAATGACTCACCAGTTAGAGCTGCTTCATGGGTTTGGAGATTTACTAATTCAAAAATTCTGCAATCTGCAGGTATTTTATCACCAGTTTCCAGCTTTATTATATCTCCAGGAACCAATTGCTTGGAATCAATCTCTTTATCCTTCCCTTCCCTTATTACAGTTGCTTTTAAACTTGCAAGCTTTTTTAAAGCGTCTATTGATTTTTCTGCTTTATACTCTTGCACAAAGCCCAATATTGCGTTTGCGATTACAATTATTCCAATAACAATAGCATCAACAGTTTCTCCAAGAAATATAGATATTATCAAAGCAAAAATTAAAATATATATAACAATACTCCGAAACTGCCTAATAAAAATTATTAAAGGGCTTATTTTTTTGGCTTCCTTTATTTCGTTAAAACCATATTTTTTGAGCCTGATTTCTGCTTCTCTTTCTGTTAAACCTTCTTTCTCTGTATTTAATTCTTTAAAAACTTCATCTATACTTTTATCATGCATTTTATTGAATTATAATATTCTTTCTTCTTGTAATTTTTTAATGACTTCTGGGTCTGCTAAAGTTGAAACATTGCCAAACTCAGAACTTCCTTCTGCAATAGCCTTTAACATTCTTCTCATTATCTTACCGGATCTTGTCTTTGGAAGATCATCTGCAAATTGTATCTTATCAGGTTTTGCTATAGGTCCAACAGTTTTGCCAACGTGCTTTTTTAATTCTTCCTTTAAAGACTCACTTTTTTGATTTCCCTTCTTCAATATTACAAAAGCATAAATTGCTTGGCCTTTTATTTTATGAGGGAATGGAACAACAGCAGCTTCTGCAACAGATTTATGACTCACCAAAGAGCTTTCAATCTCTGCAGTCCCCATTCTATGTCCGCTGACTTTAATAACATCATCCAATCTTCCCATAATCCAGAAGTAGCCATCTTCATCTATTTTTGCGCTATCGCCTGTTAAATAAACATTAAATTTTTCAAAATATGTTTTCTTATATTTTTTGGGATTATTCCAAACTGTTCTTAACATGCCGGGCCATGGTTTTTTTATGACTAAGTAGCCACCTTCATTTACTTTTGCTTTACTTCCATTTTCTTTGAAAATATCTGCAACAATCCCAAAAAATGGTTTTGTGGCAGAGCCAGGCTTTAATGGTATAGCTCCAGGCAATGGTGTTATTAAAATACCTCCTGTCTCTGTTTGCCACCATGTATCTACAATAGGACACTTTTCCTTCCCTATTACTTTATAGTACCATAACCATGCTTCTGGATTTATTGGCTCTCCTACAGTGCCTAGGAGCCTTAAACTACTTAAATTAGATTTATTTGGCCATTTATCGCCTTCTTTTGCTAATGCTCTTATTGCAGTAGGTGCTGTATAAAAAATAGTTACTTTATATTTATCAACTATATTCCAAAATCTGTCAGGTTTTGGATACATTGGAGCGCCTTCATACATGATGGTAGTTGCACTATTTGCTAAAGGTCCGTAAACAATGTATGAATGTCCTGTTATCCATCCTATGTCTGCTGTACAGAAATAAATATCATCATCTCTAATATCGAAAATATATTTAAAAGTTTGCTGTGCATAGAGCAAGTAACCTGCTTGAGTGTGTAAAACCCCTTTTGGCTTTCCAGTTGAGCCAGATGTATAAAGAATAAATAATGGGTCTTCTGAATCCATATGTTCTGCTTTGCAAAAGTCCTTTTCATTTTCTATTAATTCATGGAACCAATAATCTCTATTTTTCTTCATTTTTATTTTATTATTGGTTCTTTTTACTACTATAATACTTTTAATCGAGGGACATGCTTTTATAGCAGCATCGGCATTATCTTTTATTGGACATACTTTACCATTTCTAAAACTTCCATCTGAGGTAATTAAAAATTCTGATTTCGAATCTAGGATTCTGTCCTTTAACGAGTCAGCACTAAAACCGGAAAATACAACAGAATGTATTGCACCTAAACGTGCACATGCAAGCATGGAAATCAATAACTCAGGAATCATTGCAAGATATATTTGAACAACTTTGCCTTTTTTAACACCCTTTTTCTTTAAAGCATTTGCGAATTTACAAACTTCTTTTAGCAATTGCCCATAGGTATAAGTCTTGCCCTTACCAGATTCGGGTTCCCAAATAAGTGCTATTTTTTCCTTTTTTCCAGATTTTATGTTTTTATCTAAGCAATTATAACAAACATTTAATTTGCCACCTTCAAACCATTTGAAAAAGTTTTTTTCATTTCTAAGAACAGTATCCCATTTCTTAAACCATTCTAATTGTTTTGCTTGCTCAGCCCAAAACTTTTCCGGATTTTTGATAGATTGCTTATATAATCTTTCATATTCCTTGATGTTTTTTATATGGGCTTTATTACTAAAACTCTTTGGAGGATAAAACACCCTAGCCTCTTTCATAATAGATTTTATGTAGTCTTCCATACTATCACCTTTTTTTATTACAATAAACTTTTAACAAATTTGTACAATCTTTTTAAATCTTTTATTCCTTGTTGCGCTGTTCCAAAATCTATTTTTCTGCCATAATACAAAATTCCATTTCTTATTTTTCTGTATTTGTCAAAAATATTAAAAAATTCTGCATTTTGTAAGATATCTCTTATATAATAACCAATACTTAAATGGTCTAATGATTTATATCCTTTCTTGTACAATAAAGCATGCATTGATTCTAGTACAATGTCATAATAATTGGTGAGAATAAAAAATCCATTTTCTTTATCTAGTTTTATCTTTTCGACAACCCTTAACAACCTTAAAGATGATTCTACTAACGATTCTGCCCTCTCTGGATTAGGAGATATCTTAATAACCTTTCCATCTTCTATGGATTTTTCCCAATCATTCATTACAACACCTTCAGATACCCTGATAAAACAATACCATTCAGAACATTATTGGTTAATTCTTTATTATTTATCTTTATTTTCTTGAATTCATCTTCAGTATGTATAAATAAATGCAATTTCTTTCCAAGAGTTTTCTCAAATTGCTCAATTTTAAGATTTTCTTTGCTTGATGTTATTATAAACAAGTCGATATCTGATTCTTTTCTATCATCGCCCAATGCATGTGAACCATACAACACAATTGTAGGCAAATTTAATTTTTCATCTAAATATTGAATTAATTCGCTTTGTTCAATTGAAATAATTGTTTCAAATTTTTTATATATCTTGAATAATCGTGATTCCTTATTCCCAAACCACAATTTGTTTGCATAAATGACCTTTTTAATTATTAATTTTGCTTTTTCCAGTTCTTTTATATATCGCGAAACTGATGGCAAACCGAGTTTTAATATTCTTGCTATCTCCCTCAACCTAAATCCTTTTAGTGGATCATCCAAAAATACTTTTAATACTCTATGAATGTTACAATTTTGTATCATATGTTATAATATAATAACAACTGATATATAAATATATCGAAAATGCTTTTAGCGTTTTCGGATATTTATGCTTAGAAAAATGCCCCGCATTTTTCTCTCGTATAAATATATCGAAAATGCTTTTAGCGTTTTCGGATATTTATGCTTAGAAAAATGCCCCGCATTTTTCTCTCGTCAAGAACCCCCGAATAAATTCGGGGGCATGAATACTTAGCCAGCGAAGTTTAATAGAGTTGTTTGCTGTTTATCTTCTCTTTTTTGACCTTGTTTTGCAACATATTCTTTGTGGTCATCAAATGTTCTTCTCCCATAGCTCTCAAAGTAATAGCCGGGACTCCAGAAATGTCCTTTTGTGAATAAGTAAAAGTCTTTACCTTTTCCTATGATGTTTGTGTAATCTCTATCTCTTAGCCATGGAAATGCTTTGAAGATTTCTCTTGAGGAATAGCCTTTGATTGCTTTTAGTATTTCCCATAATTTTGTATCTGGTCCAAATGTAACCAGGATGTGTGCATGGTCTATGTCCATGCCAACTTCATCTAGGGTAAATTTGAGTTTTTTACTATGCCTTTCTGCCGCTTCTCTTATTTTATTTTCGCAAAATATTTTAAGGGGTTCGTACTTGAATATCTTATGCCTATACATCGTACTGAAGTTAATCCCTACCGATATTGCTCCTTTACTAGAGCTATAGCTACTAATTTCCATGCTTATCACCTTGTTTTTTAGTGCTACTGGCTTTTCAACTAAGCTCTGGAAAAAGAGCTTAGTGCAGTAGCCTATAGAATTCTGAGAAAAAGTCAAATTTAATCTTTATGCACCGTTTAAAAACGGTGGCAATACTATTCTAGTATAAATATATCGAAAATGCTTTTAGCATTTTCGAGTATTTTATACTTAAGAATCTATGATTTTTATTTTAAAAATGTATTTACTACATGTTTTAAACTTTTCGCTGAAGATTTTGTTCATATTTATACATAATATCAAAATACCTATTTCTCTGTTAGTTTAACCTCTATAACACCATCTCTATCTAGCATTTTTTCAATTTCTTCCCTAGTCTTTCCAGTTATTTCACAAATATCTTTTATTTGCATTTACACCACCTTTTTTAATTTATATAATGATCATTTTTTTTGATAGAAATTTTTTTAAGTTGTTCGAATGTAAGACCTTCTATGAATTTTGCATCCTCGAATTCCCACAAAAATCTTTCAGATTTTTGGGGCCCAGAAAATCTGTGAGATGCGAGTGAGCTCGCGAACTCGCTCACAAATCGGGGATTTTCTTGGGTCTCAATTTTTTTCTTCAAAAATTTATTCAATTTTTTTTGCATTTTTATCATCCACTAAATTTGCTGTTTTAGTTCGAGAATCCTTTTTCATCTTTTTTAGTTTTATCAAGAAATATTCCAGACAATCTAAGCCGCAAAAAGAGGCTTTTTTTCTGAAGTCATCGGGACCGAAAATAATAGTATAGTTGTTTGTGTTGTAAGGGTCTAATGTATTAGAACAAGTCATGCAGCTAATTGAGTGCCTTTTTTCAAGGTCTTTTATGTTTCCCTGGATTTCCTTGATAACATCCAAGCCTCCTTTTTCTATTTCCTGTTTGAGCCTTACTAGCTCGTAATGCTCCAATGTACTCAAAAAATTTTCAAACCTATACATATTTTTTCACCTCATGTTAGTTCTTCAAATTTAACGTACCATCTATTAGCATCAGCATCAAATTGGAAAACAACATTGTATTTCTTGTTCTTATCTAAAGCAAACAAGAGAGGCATTGGGATTGTAGTTTCGAAGCTTGAGCCTCTCCTGTATAGCTTTCTTTTGAATTCTGTTGGCATTTTATACTTATATTTTTATTAATTTTTATTCTTATTAAAATACTTATATTTAAAGTTTATGGTTTTTACTCTAGATTTAGGTTAATTTGGTTAGAATATTACTTATATTTATACTTATTTAATTACTTATTTAGAATAAAGAGGAAAGTTTTTATTTAAGCTTTGAAACCCTTCATCTAATGAACATAGCAATCATTTCCTCAATAAAGGATCCAGCAAGCACTAATATTAAAGAAAATTTAATCAATAACTTTGATTTCAATAAATTAGAAGAGCAATTTGGGAACAATCATATTTTTCAATCAATAATCAATAATACTAAAATAAAATTGTATACTATTAATTCTGAGTTGATTTTTATAGATGATTTGGACAAAAATATAGATGCTGATGTCTTTATTTTTATATCAAAACATAGGGCTGCGGAAGGAAGGGCAAGCTTAACATGCCATGCAATTGGTAATTTTGGCAAAGCAGAAAAAGGTGGAAAGGAAAAAGCATTATGTAGTTCTCATTCTATTTTTCTAAAAAATATGTTTATTGAATTAAATAATAATGTAAAGGAACCTTATGAAGTAACTTTAGAGGCTACGCATCATGGTCCTTATCTTGAAAAGCCTGTCTTGTTTGTTGAGTTGGGAAGTAATGAGAAATATTGGGGAGATAAAATTGGAGGTAAAATAGTAGCACAATCAATAATAAATGTAATTAAAAAATACAATAATAATCCAAATACAATAATTAAAAATTCAATAAACAAAAAAAACAATGAAATTAATTTTAATAATAAAAATGATTCAAAAATAATAATTAATAATAATTCAATGGAAAAAATAAATAAAAACAATTCAAATCAAACTAATAATAATTTAATGAATGGAAATAATAATTATGAAAGCACTTTTGTTATCGGTGGTGGGCATTATAATCATGTTGCAAACAAAGCTATGTTGAAAGGTAATTTAGCTGTTGGGCATATATGTGCAAAATATAATTTGGAAAATTTGGATGAAAACCTAATTAAAGAAGCAATAGGAAAAATTATTCCAAAACCTAAGTTTGTTTTGTTGGATTGGAAGGGTTTGGGTAAGGAAAAAGCAAGTATTTTGGAAATATTAGATAAAAATAATATTGAGTATAGAAGGAGTGATAAAGAGTTTTGAATACTCAATCATTTATTACCCTAAATAATAAAAACAAACCCATAGAGATCATGACAGTTTCTATAATCATCAATATACCTTTTATTTATCTTTGAAATCTTCCATTATATCGTTTGAATAAAGGTAGCCAAGCTCCTCTTCCATTTCTTCATCCCAAAGTTCATTCATATTCCTGAAATTTTTAAGGTCTCTTCTGTTCATTCTATCCACCTCCATTGCTTTGTGCACCCCTTTATTCCATTTTTTAATCTATATAAGTGGGGAATACTATTATTTTTATATAGTTTATCCTTAAATTTTATAAATTATTTATTTTTTATATAAAAAAGAAATATTTATATATAAGATATAATTACCTTATACACAAACAAAGACTAAAGGGTATATTTATAATTTATTAATTAATAAGGGTGGTTTAAATTAAGAGAAGTGTTATACAAATAGCTAACAGCACGCAACTAATTTCTTTACCTAGAAAATGGTCTCTGAAATATAATATTCAGAAGGGTGATGAGTTGGAGGTTGAGGAACAAGGAAATAAGATTGCTATTTCTACAGAAAAAAATTTTCAAGTGAATAAAGTAGAATTGGATATAAGTAATTTGAATCCATTAATTTTAAGATGTGTTGTTGCATTATATAAAAGCGGTGTCGATGAGATAAAACTAAATTATAGTAATCCTGAATTGATCGAGTCTGTGCAGAAGGCTATTGGAAAGGAAGCGGTAGGTTACGAAATCACTGAACAAGGTAAGGATTATTGCATCATTAAACATGTTTCAGGAGAACTAGAGGAATTTGAACCAATTTTGAGGAGAACATTTCTCTTATTAATATCAATGGCAGATGAAAGTTTAAATTCTATTAAAAATAATCAATTTGATAATTTAAAAAATGTAGCGTTTCTTGAAGAGGCAAATAATAGATTCACAACAACTTGTAGAAGAATGCTAAATAAAAAGGGATATAAAGATTCCAGAAAAATAGGTCCTCTTTATTATATAATTGAAGAAATTGAGAATATAGCTGATCAATATAAATATCTTTGTAATTATATTTATAATACAAGAAATAAGAAAATGAAAATAAATAAGGAGATATTGGAAATGTATCAAGAAACCAATGATATGCTAAAAAAGTTTTATGAGATATATTATAAATTCGATCAAGAAAAACTTGTTTCAATAGCCAAAAAAAGAAAAGTATTAGTGGAGAGGTTTATCGGTCTATTTGAAAGAAATTCAATCAGTTATGACAAATTAATTCTTCATCATTTATTTACAATTATGCAGAAAACATTTTGTCTTGTGGGACCTTATTTAGTCATAAATTTATGATGCAAGAATTTGTCCATTACTCGGAGAAGGTTTTTGATAATCTATTGTCTTATAAGTTCCTAATTGTAGAAGGGAAACTGATATTGTATTGAATGGATCTCTCTCAGAGGGGTGTACATAATTTCTTGACAAAACTCCTAAATGTTTTTGACCTTCTAATAAAAGGTGATTTAACTGTTCTCTGTAGTTAAAATGAGTTACGTCGAATTCGCTAAAATTTCTTTTGCCAGTTTGAAATTTCTCAAAATTTCTATATCCAAATTCTGTTAAAACTAAAAAAGCCTTTCTATAAGCCCTATACACACCCATTAAATTTACTTCTCTTGGAGTAAAATCCAAGCCATTATCTCTATAACTTCTTCTTACAGAGTTAACTGCAGATTTTTTATGTTGACCCTCCATAGATTGATCTAGTTCCTGTGGTTCTTCTAAGAAATGAGAATATTTACTAGCTGTATCTATAATGTAGAGTCTATCTTCAATTTTACTAGTATCTACTCTCCTTCTACCCCCATTTTGAGTAAATAAGTCTATAATTCTAGGATAACCCACGTTTAACTGACCTGTTGCAAGAACCATATTTTTGTATGTTGCGGCCATATTTCTAACTACCGTTTTTTGATTTATACAACTAAAATCAATATGGTCTAGTGCTTGCCTAAATTCATCTATTTCTCCATCGGTAAAATCTATATCAGTAAATTGAGAGAAACCTCTTAATATTTCGACTAAATTCATTTTATAAGTTCTAATTACTGCTTCTGGATCTTTTGGAACACTTTCTAATTCTGGAGCATTTTGTTGCCAATGTAAAATTCTCTTTGCAGCAATTTCTGTTAATTCTTCTTCTAATTGAATGCACAATCTTCTCTCTTCTTCATTTCCCCTAGCAATGCCATGGTCTAATGTTACTAATAAATCACTTAGATTAGGTCCTATGATAAATTCTTTCCACAAATAACTAGTTGCACCATCATAAGGCACATTTGATACTACATACTCTAAATTAAGATTTTGGTCTCCTTGAAAATGTTTGGAATCCAAAAATGCTTGTCTGCCTCTTTCACTATCAGTTCTTTTTAATATTAAATGGCTTCCAGGTTCATTCCTATATTCTCTGTTAGGATCTATATTCAATCCTAAGACACCACCTTCTGTTGCTCCTTCATCCATTAAAAGTTGAGGATAAACAATATTTCCGCTGCCTTCCCTATTTGTATAGATATGATGCGCCAATGTTCGCGCAATTCTTAAATGTTCGTTAGCTGCTCCTATTTGTTCTGTGGTTCTTAATCTTTCAAATTCTCTAGCACTTCTAACTGCTATATCTGCCAAATATATTTGTGGAACGCTATTTGGATCTTTCTCTATTTGTGTGATAATATCCCGTTGTCCAAAAATATTTCGTAATGCCATTTTTATAAACCTTTATGTCTATTCTTATTTTTTGATATTAAACTCTTTTTCTTTTATTATCTTTAAATTATTTAAACACATAAATTACTATTTCACTTAATATTTTCATTATATCGGCATCATGCCTAATACCCTCTTTTTTATAAATTTTATACAAAAAATTTGAGTAGGATAGTCACCAAAACAATTAAGAATTTCTATCCATAAAATTTTATTTATTAATTTTCTACCGTCCGTATATTCATAACAATCTTGCTATATGTAACCAAAATCAATATATAAATTTATCGCTTTTTAACGATTAATTAGTTACAAAACTTATTTTTACATCAATGCAATAAGTTTATATAATTTAATCTATCTTAACAATAGTTAATATTTACGTATTTAAATCTTATCTCATATAAGTGGGTCAAATGAACCAAATTTTAATCTAAAAAGAATGTTTATTTCTTCTTCTCTTTTGCTTTTGGTTCTTCTTTTTTGGGCTCAGCTTCTTTTGCTTCTGCTTCAGCTGGTTTTGCTCCTTCAGTTGGTGCTTCTCCTGGTTTAGCTTCTGCTCCTGGTTCTGCTCCTGGAGCTGCTTCTCCTTCAACTGGCAGTAATTCCTTAATCATAGCATCAGGAATATTTGCTTCTGATAGTTTAGCCTTGATTTCTCCTCTTTCCTTGCCGGCCATTGCAGCAATAATTTCCTTAGCAACTTTCTCAAATTCTGCACGCCTTTCCTCCATCTCTTCAGCAAGCTTCTTCTTTTTCTCTTCCAATTTAGCTTTTTCTTCTGCAGTCAACTCAGTCTTTTCTTCTTTTATTTCTTTGTCAAATTTTCCTTCATTAACTTCTTTAATTGCTTCAACTGCTGGCTTGCCTTCCACTAAAATTCCCATTGAGTTGCAGGTTCCAATAATTTCTTTGACTTTTTCCTTCAAACTTTTACCCAATAAATTGTTTTCTTTCATTTTTGCAACTTTAATTATCTGCTCAATAACAACATCTGCAACCTTGTCTGTCTTAGGATTTCCAGAGCCTTTTTCTATGTCAGCTTCCTTTAAGATTAATGAAGAAGCCGGAGGAGTTCCTATATCAATTTCAAATTTTTTTGTATCCATATCTACTATTACTTTGACTGGAACCTGCATACCATTGAAAATAGAAGTTTTTTTGTTTATATCTGCAACTACTTGACCTATGTTAACGCCTAATGGACCGAGTTGCGGCCCAAGCGGAGGACTTGCTGTACATTTGCCTCCCGGAATTAATACCTCTACTGTTTGTGATGCCATTCTCTAAATTGTTATAATTAAATTATTATTTATTTGTTATATCTAACACCTTTATTTAACATTTAGAAATTAAAATTTGTTTATAAACCTTACTCCTTTTCTTCCTCTTCTTCTGTTTCTCTTCTAATTACTTTAACTGCATCCATTTTAACAGTAATAGGTATTGGGACGGCTGCTTCTAATAACTCAACTACAACCTCTTCTTTTTGCTTATCAATTCTTGTTATTTTTGCATGTTCGCGTTTGAAAGGACCAGAAATAATTTCAACAATATCGTTTTTCTGTATGTTCACTTCATGCTTTACCTGCTCAAGCATATGCTCTATTTCCTTGTATTCAACTGTTTTAGGTAAAATTCCGCGGGCATATGGAACATTAAATGCAGCTTGTTCTGCATCGGTTTTGTTGCCTGCTTCCAAGAAAATGTAGCCGCGCATACCATGTGGCCTTATAACTGCGAAAACCTCAAGCTTTTTTCTTTGAGCATTGGCTACAATAAAGTCCATAACCTGGTCTTCTCTGTTTGCTGTTACTCTTAAGCCATAGATTGCTGATTGTGCTTCTTGTTCCATTTAGAATAATATTGAAAATTAGTCATTATTTAAAAGCTTTAGGGAAAAAGGAGCTGTTTTACCATTGTAATTATAAATCCAATAAGCCCTATTATTATCATTCCCAAGCCTGAAACTTTAACTATTGTTTTGAATTCTTCTCTGCTTGGCTTTCTAGTTATCCTTAAGACTCTTATGCTTTCATTAATAAAGCTTTTAAATCTTATCCAGTAAGAACTTAAATTCATTTTTAATCAAGAAATTCTATGCCCAGCTCTGTCTCTATTTCTTGCTTTCTTTTATCAGTAGTTTTTATGCCAGAACCAAAGATTTGCGAGCTTTTGACCCCTGTTATAATCAACATTGTCCTTATGGTTTTTTCCATATCTTTGCTTATTTGGGCTCCCCATATTATCCTTGCATCATCATCAAGCTTTTCTGAAACAGTCTCAACAACTTTTCTTGCCTCATCCAAAGTCATGTCTTCTCCGCCAACAACATTTATTAAAGCACCATTAGCGCCTGAAATATCTGCATCAAGTAATGGGTTATTGACAGCTTTCTCAACTGCTTCTACAGCCCTATTCTCTGTGTCGCTTTCACCTACACCAATTAAAGCTACACCACCGCCTTTCATAACTGCCCTAATATCTGCAAAGTCTAGGTTAACTAAGCCTGCTTTGGTCACTAGTTCTGCTATGCCCTTAACCGCATTTGTCAAAATTTCATCTGCTACTTTGAAAGCTGTATGTAGAGGAAGTTCAGGAGCAAGCTCTAATAATTTTTCATTTGGTATAACTATCAAAGTGTCTACTGTTCGCTCCAATTTTTCAAGGCCAATAACTGCATTCTCATATCTTCTCTGGCCTTCCATTGAAAATGGTAGGGTTACAATACCTACTGTTAAAGCACCTACTTTTTTTGCAATTTCTGCAATCACTGGTGCAGAGCCTGTACCTGTGCCACCACCTAGACCACATGTAATAAAAACCATATCTGCTGTTTGTAGTAATTTTTTAATCTCTGGCTCTGTTTCTCGTGCTGCTTCTTCCCCTAATCTTGGATCAGATCCAGCTCCCAGGCCTTTTGTAATCTCTCTTCCAATCAGGATTTTTTTATCGGCGGTTGTATAAAGCAGATCCTGGGCATCAGTATTAATAGCTATAGTCTCTGCTCCTGTAATTCCCACTTCAGACATTCTCTGGATTGTGTTATTTCCTCCACCGCCAGTACCGATAACTTTTATTGCTGCTCTTTGTTTAGATAGAATTTGCTCAAGCTCGGCATCAATATTAGCATTTCCAGTTTGAGAAATTGATGGACTTTGTTCTGAAAATGATTGTGGAGTCTGAGAAATTGATGGATTTGGCTGAGAAATTGATTCTGTTTGTGCATTGCTTATTTCTGGTTCCAAATTAATCACCACTTTCCAATAATCTTATTTTAGATGCCACTTATATTTAAATTATTTGTTTTTTTGCTGCTCAATGGTAAAATCAACTTTTTTTATATTCGGAATAAGCTCAATTATTTTATTTTTTAATCTTTCTTCGGCTTCCTTGGGTATGGTATTTTTTAGTTTTATTTTTGCATCATTATTGCTTATCTCTATTTCAAAATCCTTTGTGCCTAAGCTTAGTTTTAAGTAACCTTTTAGTTTTTCTTTATCATCTGTTATTTTTTTATTGATTTTTATTTTATATGTAAGTTCTTTGCCAGCCAGTGGATGATTAAAGTCAACTAAAGTTCTTCCTCCACTAACTGTCTTTATAGTCCCAACCATTCCATCAATATTTAACTGTATGCCCGGCATTGGCTGTATATTTTGCTTCTTGAATTTAGATGTTGGAATTAATTGTATGAGTTTTGCATTTTTCTTCCCAAAAGCATCTTCTGGTCTAATCACAATATCATATTCTTTTCCGATATCTTTTCCTTCAAGATTTTTATCAATTCCTTTTAGTAATTGCTCTTCGCCTACGCAGATTACAACAGGCTCGTAGCCGTGACTTTCTAAATTATTTTCTTTTGCAACCTTTTCATCAGTTGTATCAAATATTACATTCTCTTCTTTAAGTTTTCCTGTATATTCTATTTCAATGAAGTCTTTTTTTGAAACTATTGTCATTTTTTATCTATTTGTCAAAAAAATGGCTAAAAAATCGATTTTATCGATTTTTCGCTGTCGTGTTTTTTTATTTGTTCCATATTAATTTTTTTAGAATTAAATTTTAAAAATTGATATTTGTTTATAAGTTTTTTGTTATTTAATTGATTTTAATATTTTATCTATTACCTGGATTATACTCAAATTCGTTGTATCAATCATTAAATCATACAATTCCTCATCATAATAATCAATTTTGTAAAGCTTTTTGTATCTTTTTCTTTCGCTTTGTTCGCGTTGGTTTATTTTTTTAATTAACTCATTTATGCTTTTACTTTTTTCATCTTTTCTTTCATCTTTTAGTATTCTTTCTGCTCTCACTTTATCATTGCAGTCTAAAAAAACTTTTAAATCTGCATAATGAATAAAATATGCTGTTAATCTTCCATCAATAACAAAGTTATTTTCTTCTCTTAGATCTATACTCTTTTTGTCTAGGGTTGTATCTATTGATTTGTCTTTTTCCGCTAATTTGCTTAATTCGTTTAAAGAAACATTTCTTTCTTTTGCAATTTCCCTCATAATATCACCAATAGAATAATGCTTAAGGTTTAGTTTTTTTGCTAATTGCTTAGCAACAGTGCTTTTTCCAGAGCCAGCTTTTCCTGATATTGTTATTATCATAGTTATTTACAATATTCAACTTCCTTATAAATTTTGCCAATAGAAAGATTTTTAAAATGAATAATCCCATCTTTTACTATGAAAAGTAACTTAATTGACAAACTGGGAATGTTTCTTCTTAAGGATAGATTTACAGTTAAGAGTCTTACAAGAACTTGTTTTGATTTATTGGCCAGGAAACAGGATAAAATACTTTTAATAAAAGTCTTAGAAGATGCTAATGCAGTAAGCAAGGTACATGTTGATGAAATGAATGTTGTTTCATCTTATATAGGTGCTGTTTCTATAATAATTGCAGAAAAAGCAGGGAATAAACTGGAAGACAATATTCTTTATACAAGATTCAATTTATATACTTTGAATTTTATCACTTTTGTTAATTCCATTAAAAATAAATTTCCCTTTGTTAAAAGGACGCAAGCTGGTTTTACTGCTTCTATAGCTGGCAATAAGCTAAGGAAGAAAAGGGAAGAAAAGGGTTATTCATTAAATTATCTATCAAAAAGGGTTGGGGTTACAAGCAGGATGATAAATAAGTATGAGAAAGGAGATTCTGAAATAACAATTACCAAAGCCATGAAGATTTATGATATTTTTGGGCACAAAGTTTTTAATGAAATAAATATTTTTTCCGGAAATAATAAAATAGAAAGCAATTATAAGTCAGATTTTTCAAAAAAATATATTGATCTAGGTTTTGAGGCTGCAGACACGAGCAAGAGCCCTTTTGACATAATTGCGAGGAAGGGGGATGAGCTCATACTGACAGAAGTCGGAGATAAGACAAGACCTGATTTTTCTTCGCTATCTAAATTATTAGATGCAGATAATTTAGTTATTTTCAAAAATAAAAAACCAAAAAATATTCCTGCTGTTACGAAAGAAGAATTTTTAGAGTTTGATAAAGCCAATCAACTGATAAAGTTTCTTAAGGAGTTCTAGTTATTCACTTATCTGCGGGTCAAATTTTCTATAATACTCTGCTTTCTCAACATGGCTTAGTAAAGATGTAAATCCTAAAGTAGCTCCTTCGTCATGTATGTTTATTTTTTTATTAAATGGTTGAGATAGTGCATAATATGCAGCTAATTGAGATTCTGGACTTGGCTCATTTTCAATTTCTTTTATTTCGTAGATAAGTTCCACTTTTTTTTCTTTTTTGTCGTATTGCAAAAAAACATTACTGGTTCCTGTCTGCGGATTGTAGTAAGTTATGTATAATTTGTTTTTAAGGTTCTCCAATTCTTTTGAAAAAGCATCTGCATTTGAAGCAACAGCAGCACCGAATTTAGATTTTCCAATAGAGTGTAAACCAATAATTTTTGATGCTGCATTCTCAAAACAATCCCTTACACTTTTCTCGTTAAGAAGTATTTTCAGATTGATTTCAGTTGTCTTTTTTATCATTTTTAGCTTTAGGTTTTTGTATTTTTTATTAAAACTATTAATCAAAGAATTGAATTTTTTTAAGTATGTATCTAGATCTGATTGTGATTCTGCATAATATCTGTCAATTTCCTTTCCAATCCTTAACATCTGCAATAAGTCTTTTCTAAACTCATTAATTGCTTTTTTGTTTATTGAAGCCAATAACGTATTGTTCATAATTTATTTCTTGAAATAGAATGTATTTAAATTTGTCGGAAAATAGAATTAAAAAAACAATATAATGAAAAAAACAATAATTAAAATAAGTAAAATAATAAAGAAAATTTATAAAAAGTAAATATTCAAAAAAATGAACTTAACCCTTTTTGCTTATTCTCTTTAGTAGCTTCTTTTTCAACGGAGTTTGTCGTGTTCGTCTGAGCATTTTCAAAGATTGGTTTTCCATAAACTCCATCGTAGCCTGGTTTAATATATACCTTTCCTTCTCTAACTTTAATTATTGCATCTGCAATTTTTTCATCACTAATTTTAATTAAATCTTCTTTTTTTGCTTCAATCAGGATATTGAATTCAGTTCCAAAATTATTAACTAAATTATAATATTCACTAAATACTTTTTTTGAGGCGACACTTGAGTTTAGTAATGATGATAATATTTCTGATAATGGGATTAAGGATTTGAATGGGATTGAATCTTTTGGTGTGTAACCTTCATCGCGGTCTGCAAGTTGTTCTACACGCTGTAAGACTCCTACTGTTAAAGGCTTTTTACATTTAGGGCATATATTATTATTTTTTAATGATTCCTTTGGTTCTAAGCAAACATTACAAGCTCTGTGACCATCTAAATGATATTTTCCGTATTCAGGAAATGTTTCAATTGTATTTAGAAATCCTTTTTTAGTTCTAATTGCATTTATCAGATTATCGTATGTTGGCTCTATATCGAAAACATTTGCCTCTCTTCCAATGCGCCATGGCCAGAAGCTATGTGCGTCAGAGCTGCTTACTAAGGTAAATTTATCTAATTGTGATAAACGCCAATTCATTGCTGGATCGCTAGAAAGCCCTGTTTCAATAGCATGGATATGTTTTGTCTGGTCTTTAAAACATTCCTCAACAGAATCAAAGCCAGACATAGAGCCAAACAAAGAAAACCAAGGAGTCCATGCATGTGCGGGAATGATTTCAATTTTCTCATCAATATTTTTCATCATTTCAACTAATTCAATGCAATTAAAACCAAAAATAGGCCTTCCATCATAGTCTATCCTGCCTTTTTTCTTTAGTGCTTCTTGTATCTGTTCAGCAATCTCAAAATTTTTTGCTAATATTAGATTGTGAATTCTTCTTCCCTTTCCATCCTGAGTATAAATATTTGAAATCTCTCCCTGCAAAACAAAATTAAAACCAGAGCTTGATTTTAGAATTCCAGAACCATCTTCTGTCAAGCCTTGCTTTAATTCTTTAAGCCATTCTGGATGTGTTATGTCTCCTGTACCTAAAAGATTTAAGCCTTTAAGTTTTGCAAATTTTTCTAAGTTTTCTAAATTAAGCTGTTTAGATGTTGCTCTGCTGAATCTGGAATGTACTTGTAAATCTGCTATAATTTTCATTTTTAACACTTTTTTTGGTAATATTTTTTAAAAATGAAAGCTACGAACGTAGCGTAAGCGAAGTGAGTATGTTTTCATTAGAAATTTGAGTTTTTAGTATGTTTTTAATTTTTTCTAAAACAAACATTTAAATAATATAATACATAAAATTAACCTATGCCCAATGTTTGGATTTATACTTTAGTAAGTGTATTAATAGTTAGCTTAATTTCTTTTGTTGGTGTGTTAACGCTTTCAATAAAAGCAGATAAATTAAAAAAAATTTTATTGTATATGGTAAGTTTTTCTGCTGGTGCTTTGTTTGGGGATGCTTTTATTCATTTGCTGCCGGAAATTATAGAAGAAGTTGGTTTTGGATTGAATATTTCTATTTATGTAATGATAGGAATTGGATTTTCATTTGTAATTGAGAAATTCATTCATTGGAGACACTGTCATATTCCTCATTCAAAGGAACATATACACCCGTTTGCGATGATGAATCTATTTGGAGATGGAGTGCATAATTTTATTGATGGTATAATTATTGGAGCAAGTTATTTAGTTAATATCCCTGTAGGCATTGCGACGACACTAGCAGTTATTTTTCATGAACTTCCACAAGAAATAGGTGACTTTGGTGTATTACTGCATGGAGGTTTTTCAAAAGCAAAAGCATTATTTTTTAATTTTATTACTGCTTTAACTGCAGTTTTTGGAGCGATTGTTTCATTATTGATAGGTTCTTATGTGGAAAATATTACTACATTCTTGGTGCCTTTTGCAGCTGGTACATTTATTTACATAGCAGGATCTGATTTAATTCCGGAGTTGCATAAAGAAGTTGAGATTAAAAAATCTTTATTGCAGTTTATTTCTATCGTTCTTGGAGTCTCTGTTATGCTATTTTTATTATTATTGTAATAGATTTTTATGTAATTACCGTCGGAAAAACGAAACCAGTGGGAAAATAAATTTTCCTAGGCCTCGAAAATACGACGGTATTTTCGAAACCAGCGGAAAATAAAATTTTCTAGGTATTCGAAAAACGTCGAGTTTTTCGAAACCTTTAAATAGAAGGTGCATTGAGCAATTCAAGATATAAGGCGGGTGGTCGTCTAATAATTTAAAAAATTAGGAGGTAGATGTTGTAATGGCAGAAAAAGTTGCAAAAGTTGGAATAAAAAGAGAAAAAGGTTACCTATATTTCTTGGATAAGAAAGGTAACGTTGCCAGGGCTAAGATGGCTCGAGGCAAGAAAAAAGGAAAAGCCAAAATACAACTTGTAGCAAAAGTTGGAGTTAAGAAAAAGAAAGGCTATCTATATTTTATAGATAAGAAAGGAGACGTCTCCATGGCTAAGATGGTCAGAGGCGGAAGAAAAAAGAAAAAAAGATAATTCTTTTATTTTTTTTATTTTTTATTTAATAAGAACTATTTCCAATATTTATCATGCTTTATTATTTTAACAAGTTCTTGAACAACAAGCGTTTGCCAAGGATTTTCTTTAAGAGCCATTGCTAATAAAATAGGAAATCTTGTATCCTCTTTATTAGGGAGTCTTTCATATTCTTCATCAATTGCGTCTAACAAAAGAGTATCAGTTTCTGGAAGATTCAATATATCGTCTTCCCCTACGATTCTATTTCTGTAGGGTATGTCTACAATAGCCAATTCAGGGTACAATCCTACGGCTACATTTACCCCTTCAACAACCGTGTTATAACCTATTCCTCCAGAAAATAGATCATGGTACTTGTCATACGGATTAAATCCTAACGATTCTAATCTAGTTCTAAGTTTTGTTGGATCTTTTAATTCGGTAGCGTATCTCAAGTATCTTATATAGTATTGTACTTTTTCATCTAATTCTCTTTGAGGAGCAATTTCATTATCTTCATTCATTCTGATTATTCACCTTATAGAAATATATTTAAGTGTCTATTCTAAATATTTTTCTTCATAATCTAGATTGTATTTAAGCCGAAACATATTTAAACGAAATTCTTATCTCTTGTTAGAATGCCCCGGTAGCTTAGTAGGTAGAGCGTACGAGCATAGCTACGAAGCTGTTACTTGCTAGCTGACACCGTAAGCTGTTGGCTTATGCTAAAAGCCGTTAAAGATCACCAGTTCGAGTCGGATGTTAATTATTAATATCTGAGATTTTCTGGTCCGGGGCGTACGAGGCCCAATTGGGCCTCTTTATTTAATATTTGATTTCTCTCAAGTATATCTGTTCCAATAGGTAGGTAACCCAATTTTTTCCATACCAGATATCTTGTAATGTGGTTAGAAGATTTGAAACCTACTTCCTTCATCCACTTATTTAGTTGATCCCTACCAGAAATTTGGATATAATAAGCATCATGTACTTTATCATACCTGTAACTTTTCCTGTAATTATGCACTATTCTAAATCCTAGATTCAGTAATAGTTTTTTTGTGTCTTTATACAACAATTTGCTATAGGTTTGAAAAAAGATCACGGGATAATAATCTTTTTTTACTCTTTTCTTAAAAGTTAGACTAAAATCCGCATCTGCTAATCCTCTTAAAAATGACCTTTTTATATCTAAAGTACAATCCATAATCATTTTTGGGATTCTGATATAAGTTTTTGGACTTTCGGAAATATCACAAATTTGATTTAAAAAAGTAAATGCCGCTTTGGACCTAAAATGTATTTGGACAGTTCCACGACTACTTTTCACTACTTTTACGTCTTTATTAAAAAGGTCTTTAAGTAACCATTTTAGGTATGAATTATACCACTTTAATTCGTTGGTACCATGACCTTCAAACATAATACAATAATCAACTGCAGACTCCCTAATCACTTTTTTAAGATATCCATCTCCGACTTGGATTCCCAAAAAAAAAGCTAATTTTGTATCTAATAAATCTGGAATTTTAATATTCCATTTTAGATCGTTTCTGCTATATCTTACATTGGATAAATCAAATTTCATCCTTACTCACCTCCAAAGTTTTTTATTTCCTCTAAAACTTTGGAGCACAAGAAAAAGAGAACTTTTAGCGAAACTGCGTAATAGATTTTAGTGTCGAAGACCAAAAATCTTAATTTGGCAGTTTTGCGTGTTCTCTTTTTCAATTTTAATAGAATTCCTTATTTATAAACCTCACGCGCAAATGTCCAGTGGAGAATAAGCAATGTCCAGTGCTTAAATTTTTAAATAAGTAGGTATACCCTTTAAAAAATGGAAAGTAAACAAACCCCCAATCAGAGATTGGGGGCATTCCCGGCTTATGCAGCGTAGCTTAAAAGGCTTTGTTGCTTGACTCTTGCTTCTCCATA